>JAFQOM010000084.1 GCA_017403205.1 Clostridia bacterium
AAATAGCAAAGATAAAAAGAAGACTATTGAAGAAATTAAAAAGACACTTGGTCAAGAACAATTAAATTATTTTGAAAACAGTTTGCTTCTTAACAAATTAATGGCTTTCTTAAAAGAAAATAATAAAATTTAATAGAACTAATTAAAAGGCTTTAAGAAACAAGACTTGAAGCCTTTAAATAAAATAATAAAAATTGTTTTGAATAAAAACGGATAAAAGGCAAATAAAACTTAATTATAAAGGAGATGTAAAAATAATATGCTTATTCCTATGGTTGTAGACCAAACAAGTTCTGGAGAAAGAAGTTATGATATTTACTCAAGGCTTCTTGAAGATAGAATTATCTTTTTAACAGGAGAAATAACAGACGCTACAGCAAATATTGTTGTTGCACAGCTTATTTACTTAGAAGGCAAAAATCCAGATAAAGATATTTTCTTATACATTAACAGTCCTGGTGGAAGCGTTAGTGCTGGATTAGCAATATACGATACTATAAAATATATTAAATGCGATGTAGTTACAATTTGTATCGGGCTTGCAGCATCTATGGGTGCATTTTTATTATCAAGTGGAACAAAAGGCAAAAGATATGCTTTGCCAAATAGCGAAATTATGATTCATCAACCACTTGGTGGCGCACAAGGACAAGCTAGTGATATTGAAATTCAAGCAAGACATATTCAAAATATAAAAGAAAAAATCAACAAAATTTTAAGTGAAGCAACTGGCCAAGAGCTTAAAAAAGTTCAGAAAGATACAGACAGAGATTATTATATGTCTGCTGAACAAGCAAAAGAATATGGATTAATTGATGAAATCTTCTACACAAGAAAAGCAAAAAAGTAAAATAAAAAATTTTCTTTTTTAGATACTAGTTTTATTTATTAACATTTAAAAGGAGATTTTTATGCAAAAAGATTTAACTTGTTCTTTTTGTGGAAAGGCACAAAGTGAGGTTAAAAGACTTATAGCCAGCCCAGCAGGAGAAAGTTTTATTTGTGATGAGTGCATTGATGTTTGCAAGGAAATTATAAAAGAAGAAAAAATAGTTTCTACACAACCAAAAATTGATTTGCCACTTCCACACGAAATAAAAGAAAAGTTAGACGACTTTATTATTGGGCAAGAAGAAGCAAAAATGGTTTTGTCTGTTGCTGTTTATAACCACTATAAGCGCATTAACTACAACGCTCAAATAAAAGAAAACAAATCAGATAAACAACCAATAGAATTAGAAAAAAGTAATGTATTGCTTATTGGCCCTACAGGATGTGGAAAAACATTACTTGCAAAAACACTTGCAAAAATATTAAAAGTTCCGTTTGCTAGTTGTGATGCAACAACATTAACTGAAGCTGGCTATGTAGGTGATGATGTTGAAAACATTTTATTAAAACTTATACAAAATGCAGATTACGATATTTCAAAAGCAGAACGTGGCATTGTATATATAGATGAAATTGACAAAATTGCTCGTAAAAGCGAAAACAGGTCAATCACACGCGATGTTTCTGGAGAGGGTGTACAACAAGCTCTTCTTAAAATATTAGAGAGCACTATTGCAAATGTTCCACCACAAGGTGGCAGAAAACATCCTCAGCAAGAAACAATTTCAATAGATACTACAAATATTTTGTTTATTTGTGGCGGCGCTTTTGTTGGCATTGATAAAATTGTAGAAAAACGTATTAGCAATGCTTCGCTAGGTTTTGGTGCAAGAGTAACGGCCAACTCAAAAGAAGAAGAAATTTACAACTTAATTAAAAATGTTCAACCGCAAGATCTTAACAAATTTGGTTTAATCCCAGAGTT
>JAFQOM010000085.1 GCA_017403205.1 Clostridia bacterium
TATTTGCATTTGAGTAGCCTTAAATTAGAATTAAATAAAAATAAAAAATAGCTTATTAATTATAATAAACTATTTTTATTTTACTCTATTTGAAAAAAGTTTTTTGCAACTTACACTTTATATAATGTTATTTTTTTAAAATAGTTTTTAAAATTTCGTCCCCTTTGTCTTTTTCAACTGGTTCAAAAGTAAATTTTTTACCTTTTTCGCAATTTATTTTTACTAAATGAAGTTTCAAATTTCTTTCTTCATTGCTTTCTGACAATAAAAGATAATCTTTATTGTCAATTGTAGCATCACCTAAAACCACATAATTTTTGTCTTTAATAAAAAGTATGTCTGCTTCTTTAAACTTTTTCATTTTTCTACCTCTTTTTATCCACTTTAACCTTTAAGTTTTATTTTTAAAAATTTATTATAGTTTCTGTTATATTATTTGATTGTTTGGCAAATTTGATTGTCTTAGATTTATTGTTCTGGCGCTGAGTCATATTCACTAGTTTGTTCATTTTGGTTTTGGAGATTTTTAAGCAGATTTAAACTTGCCAAATTTCCCTGGATTTCTGCACCTTCTAAATATGTATTTTCGCCATCAGTTACAACGGATTGATTAACCCAACCTATATTAGAGCTTCCGTCGTAAACCATATTTCCATTTTCATCTAAACTTACGCCTTCGCCTACTTTAGAATAGTGTACAATACCCGTTAAATCTTTAGGGTCAACACCTTTTTCTTCAGCAACAGCTTTAATATAATCCTCTCTTGTCAATCCATAAGTTTTAAAGTTGGTATCAATTACATTACCGTCTTTATCTAGAATGGCCATGCCATCAATGTAGTAATTATCTTCAGTTGAACAGTATTTATTTCCAATTACGGCAACACCGTTTCCTTTATCATTTTGCCCGGTCATAGCTTCTTTTGCCGTATAAAAAGCATTTACCCCTTCCTTTAGCTTAAACACATTACCTAAAGCAACGCCATCTTGCTTATTTTTATCCTCAGCAACACCATCTTGCTTGTTATTATCTTCAGTAACACTATCTTGTTTGTTTACAATTGGGGTGTCAACAAATGGATTCTCTTCTTTTGTTTCAACTTGTACGTGAGCAGGGATGTCTTGTGGAAAACTATTATTTTTTATATCTTGTCCAGGATTGCCTATAAGCATAGAAACAGATAACAATCCAGCAGTTAAAGCGGCAATAATAGGCACAAATTTTGGATGTGTTCTAGCTAATTTTAAAGTTCCATAAATGCCTTCTGGCATATTTTCTCTAACATCGCGATTAACCAAAATAGGTCTTTGTTTACCCAAATCATCGGCAGTTATTCCTTTTGGCCAAGAAAGTTTTTCATAAATACTTTTTCCAACTTTACCAAATTTTTTATCAACTTTTACTTCAAACTTACCTGCCCTGTAATAATGAACAACACCATCTTTATCGACCTGAGTAAAAAATTTTACACCTAGACGTTGAGCATATTGCAATTGAGCTTGTGCAGCAGTTAAAGAATAAACTTCTTCAGGCAACTCTGTACCAGGAATAGTTATAAAGAAAGAAGAATTACCAGAAATCATATTTTGCTCATTAAACTTCTCTACAGGACTTTTTTCTTTGCCAGATGCTGAAGTTTCATTATTAGTACTTGAAGTATATTGTCTGTTTTCTGGGTCTAAAACAGTTACGGTTGTAGCATAACCTTGAGTTTTTCCACCATTTATTTCTCTATGTTCCATTGAAATATTTGCAGTTTTAGCTAATAATTCTTCAGATGTTATAGTATTTTGTTCGTTCATACCGTAAAATTTTGTATAAAGAAATTTTCTAACATCTGATACTGTTTGTCCAAATCGTTGTGCCATAATTTACCTCTTTTTTATATTTAAGTCTCAAATTTTTATTTTATTATTTTTAATAATAGCATGCTTTTTAGTTTTTGTTAAAGAAAAAATAAAAAAATAATTTTTTATCTCTTAGTTTTTTAGCGTGTTTTGGGTAATTAGTAGCATAAAAATTAGATTTTTAAATAGCGCTTAGTTGTATAACTGACGGCTGTCTTTTTTTTGCCTTTTTCATTGTGTCTTAATTCCTTCGCTTAGGTATTTTTAATTGCACCAATTAGCCTAAAAAAGTTGGAACAAAAATGCTCCAACTTTAAATTATTACATAAATTTTTAAATGATTAACCAACTATCTTCTTTGTTAACCTTAATTGTTTAAATTTGCGTGTTTAATTTATTGTTTTTATAGCGTTTTGCGTTTCATCGCAACTATTTATTTTTTCGGCAAAAGCTAGCGCCATAGAGTAAATTAAAGTTGGTCCAATATTAAAGAAGTGGCAATCTAGCAAACTCATAAGTAATAAGCATAAAATAGATAGCCCAATAAAAGATTTTTCTAATGAAGGCTTTTTAAACATCAATTTAACGGTTTGAAATCTATGATAAGCATAAGCAATTATTCCAACTATACCACAAGAAGCAAGTATTTGAATTATTGTATTGTGCCATCTTGGTGGGAAAAACGAGCTGAAAGACTCTACTTTAGAATATCCATAAGGTACATAGCTGTATGGATAAAAAGATTGCCCCAAAATAGGGTCTTGTAAAAACGCATAAAAACCTTGTTCGTATATTTTAAATCTAGAACTGTCGTTAAATGCCAAAGAATTGTTTTCTGTTTGTTTTATTATAGAAGGCACCTTTTTAAACAGTTCTATTAGTGTAGAACTAAATATTAAGCATAGCATAATAACAAAAGCAATTAAAACAGCGGAAGAAATTCTAAACTCTTTTTTGTTTTTTGCCTTAACAAAAGTTACTATAAAGGAAAAAACATAAATAAAAGCCCCGCCCACAATAGAGCCTCTTGAACAACTGCAAATTAAACCAACAAGCAAAAGGCTGGCAATTGTTAAATAGATATAAGAAAAATTTTTTTTGCAAGCAAGATAAAAAGCAAAGGGTATAGACATAGATATTAAAGCACCAATATTGTTATAAATACCCCAACCGGTTAAAATTTTTGACCTTGTAATTGTTCCGTTTTCTATAACGCTAGATGAAACATAAATATAAGCAACTTGGGCGCAAACAACCAGCCCCATAATAACCATTAACCATGCAAAATAGTCTTTTTTTACATTTTTCCAATCAACTGTTGCTGTAAAGATAAAATACAAAAGAAATATAGATAAAAATTGGAGAGAGGCAAAAATTAAGTTGTTTAAAAAAACATCAAAATAATTTTGAGCACCGATACCGCTAATTAAATAAGCAACACCTAATGCAATTATACCGCCCAAAAGACTTCTTTTTGTTTTAAAAAACTTTTTAAAACCGATATTTTTATCTAAAGCAACCCTTAAAATAAAAGCAATAATACTTATTGTGACAACAACTCCAATTAAAACACCTGTTGAACCATAAAACATGGATTGTTCGGATACGCCAGGGTTGTTTTTTTTAGCAGGAGAGATGTAGCAAAAAACAAAAACAGGCATAAGGCCTAACAAATCCGGTGAAAATAAACATATAAAAACAATTAAAATGCCTATAAATATATAAAATAAAAATTCTAGTGCTAAAATGTGTGTTAATAGGCAAATTGCACCAATTATGGCAATACCAAATGGCGAAACTATTAAATTGTTAATAAAATTAACAGTCTTTGTGTTTTTAATTTTATAATAAAAATTAAGCCGAGAATTTACGGTATTTTTCGCCATAATAACCTCTTGAATTTTTAAAATTTTATATTTAAAATCAATATAATTTATTTTTTTTTAGGTGTCAAATAAAACATAAAAAACACACATCTTGTATAAAAAACTTTTTTGTTTTTTGTGTGTTTTTATAAGCAACAAAAATAGTTAATTTTTTGCAAAAAAAACATGCAAAAAAAGCGCCAAATTACGCATATTATATTAAATAAAACCGGTAAAAAAATTGACTTTTTTGATTTATTATTATATCATTATAATAATAAATTTTAAGCAAAAGTTTTTGATAACCAAAACCAAAATAAGGGGTGTTTAAATGGAAGAAGAAAAGCTTTTAGAAGTTAATAATTTGTTTAAAAAATACAACCCTAAATCAGATTATGTAATTAAGGATATAAATTTGCATGGCTATGCTGGAGAAATAGTGGGGATATTAGGTCACAATGGTGCGGGAAAATCAACCACCATAAAATGTATAACTGGCATGCACCCTTACAATGAAGGTGAAATTAAAATTTGTGGCTTTGATTTGTTGCAAAATTCTATACAAGCAAAATCAAACTTTGGTTATGTTAGTGATGATTTTACTTTGTTTGAAAGAATGACAGGGTTTGAGTATTTAAATTTTATGGCGGATATATATGGTATTAGTCAGGAAGAGAGAAAACAAAGAATAGAAGGTTTTCAAAAACAATTTTTGTTGGGTGACGCAATTTATGAGCAAATTTCTGCCTATTCACACGGTATGAAACAAAAAATTTCTATTATGGGGGCGTTGATACATAATCCAAAAGTATTTATTTTAGATGAACCTATGACAGGACTTGATGCACATACGGTAAATCACCTAAAAAAATATTTTAAAACACACAGTAAAAATGGCAATTTGGTTTTGTTTTCTTCACACAATTTAGATATTGTAGAAAAATTATGTGATAGGGTTTATATTATTGACCAAGGTGTCTTGTTGGAAGAAATAAACTTAAAAACATTTAAGAAAAAGGGTAACGATTTGGAAAGTTATTTTTTATCTTTCACAAATAAGGTGTCAAATTAGTGAACGTTTTTTCAACTTTATTTAGATATGAAATAAAAAAACAGTTTCCTATAGGTTTTAAAAGAGGCAAAAGAGATTTTGTTGGTTTTTTGTTGTCGTTTTTAATAACAGCTTTAATCATTGGTTTGTTTATATTTTTTATGTCTGTTATAGCAAAAAATTATGTTGCTATTAAAGTTGATAAAATTGTTGATAAAGAGTCTAGAGCATACGAACTTTTAAATCTTTTTTACACCATGATTATAGTTGCTATGTTTTTTGTTTGTTTAGAACAAATGAGAAGAACTTTAACAGATAGTTCGGATAAGGGCATGCTTTTAAGATTGCCAGTTAAAGAACAAACTTTATTTTTAAGCAAATTTTTAGTTTTGTTGTTGCAAAATTATATAACCGGTTTTTTGTTTATAGTGCCTGTTAATATAATTATTTGTGCGGTTACAACAAATTCAATTGTTTTTTGGCTTAGTTCAATTTTGGTGCTTTTAACACTTCCATTAATTGTTTTGTTGTTAGCAAGCATATTTATTGTGCCATATATAAAAATTATTGATGCTATTAAGCGAAGATATGTTTTGATGTTTTTGCTGCTTACTGTTTTATTGTCGGCATTGTTTGTTTTTTATATGATGTTTTTAAGTGCATTGCAAGGGTATTTAGAAACGGGATACATAAAATTTTTATTTAATGAAAAATTTATGTCTACGCTTCAAAAATTAACCTTATTTTCATATCCGGCAAATTGTTTAGCTGGCATTGTTGTTGGACGAAATATTTTAAGCTCTGTTTTGGTTTTGGTTGTTTGTGTTTTAATAGGTGTTTGCTGTGTTTATTTTGTTTCAAAAAAATTATTTCACATCACGCTTTATAAAGATAATCAACGTAAGGCTGCATACAAAAAATCTAACAACTATAAACAACTATCAGTACTTGCAAGTTTAATAAAAAAAGAATTTGTTAGCGTTGGTAGAGAACCTAAACATATTTTTTCTTATTTAGTTATTGCAGCAACTATGCCAGTTATGGTTTATTGCTGCTACACGTTGTTTGAAACATTGATTTATAATATACTTGGATTAACGCTTGCATTTCCTCTAGCAATATTTGTTGTTTTGATTTTTAGTGTTTTAACAAATACATTTTGTTCTACAAATGTTACAAGAGAGGGAATATCTATTTTAAAACAAAAAACACTGCCTATAAAAGTTTCTAACATATTAAGGGCAAAAATTATATTTTGCTTAATTGTTAGTTTGTTGTCGGTTTTAATTTCTGTAACAATGCTTATAATTGCAACATCTTTATCTGTTTTAGATGGCATAGCGTGTTTGTTAATTGGTGCAATATTTTCTGCTTCACAAATACTTTTAGCAACAAAACTAGATTTAAAAAATGTTAATTTGTCATTATCAAAAACCCAAATAGAAAAGCAAAGCTCAAGAACAATAACAAAAGTAATTTGTGCAGGACTAATTGTTGCGATGGTTGTTGGAATAGGTTCTATTGTTTGTGGTGTATTTGCAAAAGGGGTTTTAACTAGCGCAAATATAGCAATTGATTATGGCTTTGTATATATAATTCCATGTATAGTTTGTACATTGTATTTTATAGTGACTGTGTTATACTATTATAGAAAAATTCAAAAAGCTTTTGATAGGGTATCAAGATAAAAAGGGGGTGTAAAAATAATGAACAAAAAAATAATTTTATTGATTTTAGTTTTGCCATTATTTTTGTTGTTAACAATTTACACCTCAACAAGTTCTGCGGGGCTTAATATTAAAGTGCCTGTTTCTAAAATCGAAATTACAGACAGCAATATTGTGTATTTAAATTTAGACGATGAAGAAAAGCATTATATAAATTATGCAGTTTATCCAATAGCTGCATCAAACAAACAAATAATTTTTACAACTGAGCAGATTCAGGGCACAAGATTTGCAGAACTTGAATATAAAGATGGATACATAATACCTAAAACGGTAGGCGCGGCAAAGGTTTATTTAACAACTGTTGACGGCGGTTTTAAAGATAGCTTTATTGTTCAAGTAGAATCTATAAATCTTCAAGCAATAGAGTGCAGTGTAAGTCAAAGTAATTTAATGGTAGGTTCAAGCACAAAAATACAAACAAGCTTTATACCACAAGAGGCAACAAACAAAATTTTAAATTATTTTTCTAGCAACAACGCTGTAGCAACAGTTAGTGACAATGGTGTTGTTAGGGCAGTAGGCAAGGGCAGTGCAACAATTACTGTTTTGTCAGAAGCTAATCCACTTGTTAAAGACGAAATCGTTATTAATGTTTATAATCAAGAGATAATGGATCTTGGTCAAAGTGAAATTTATACAATTGAAAATAGTGGCTCTTTAAATATTTCTATAGATACAACTGAAAATTATCAATTAACTTACAGTTTGTATGACACAAGCAATATGCCGCTTGATAAAACAGTATTTGATGAACAAAACACATCTTTTTTAACGCTAAGCGAAGGTCAAGTTGTGTTTAATTACTCTTTTATACAAGACTTTAAGGGCAGTGTTATTTTAAAAATAAAAATTACAACAGACAACCCTGTTAGACAGCCCTTTGAAAGACAATGTGTTTTGCATAAAATAGATCAAATACAGGCAGGCTTTGAAAGTGATCAACCCATAAGTTATACTGCAGGATCTATGTTTGCTTTGCATAATCAAATTATTTTTAATCCAGACAATCTTGACATTAACTATCAAATACAAACATCAAACAATAATATTGAAGTTGTAGAGGCATCTAACAAAATAAGACTTAAAGCAGTTTTACCTGGAGTAACAGATGTAACAGTTAAAATTGTAAACAATGCCCCTCCGTATCAAGAAGTTAGTTTAATAAAACAAGTTGTAATTTTGCCTACAAGTTTAGATATTGTAGAATCTGCAGAAACGTATGGAATAGAAAATGTTTGGACTGTTGGTGGGTTTGAAATAAACAACACGACAAATACTTCAAAAATAAATACAAGTTATGGCAAAACAGAAGCTGGAGAAAACTTTTTTGATCACTTTGAATATATAACAAACAGCAACAAAGTAGATATAAACAAGGATGGAACAATTGTTATAAAAGACAAAGATTTTGTAGGAGAAGTGCAAGTTTATGCCAAATTTGATTATCAAGGCTTTGTTGTTAAAAGTCCAGAATTTGTTTTTAGGGCAGTTGGTAACGGTGTTAATGTAAGAAGCTTTGGTGATTTATATACAGCAACAAAAAATCAAAAAATTGTTGTTTTGCAAAACGAAATCAAGGAAGACTTTGGTTTTTATAAAAACGGCTATGCTGTTTATACAGAAGATTCTGTAACAAAAATTAACAGCACATATGATATAGATCATTATATAAACTTAGCAAAACAAAATAATCCAGATAAAACAGATATAGAAATTTTAAGGATTGCAAAAGAAAACTCTAACATAAAAGTTTTAATAGAGTTTAAAGCAGATGTTTATGGAAATGGTTATCAAATAAATGCTCATAACATTGCATATGGTTTGGATAAAACAGATTCACTTAAAAAGGATGCCTTATTTAAGGGGCCAAGAGATTTTGTTTCTATGACAGAGTCTCAAAGCAGTTTGGTTAGCGTAAACGCTCAAGACAACATTAGTTTTGCGGTTTATCAAAACGTTACATTAAACAATGTTGAGTTAAAATCATGTGACTTAAAGGCAGACGAAAACGGAAACTATGATTTAACAGACTTAACTTATGTAGGCACAACGGTTGAAGTATTGGGTGATAATGTTAATATCAATTATTCAAGACTAACAAACGGAAGAACTGTTTTAAGAGTTTTTGGGGATATTAATGATAGTCAAAAAGTTATAAATGTAAACATTAAAAACAGTGTGTTAAGCAGCGCAAGAGAGTTTATTGTGCGTATGGGGTCTAATGCATTTGTTAAAGGAAGTGATCAAACCCCATCACCATTTATAGATGAAGATACAACAAAAACTTTTCCTATGCAAAAAACATATGAAGCAATGACAAGTCAAGAAAAACTTGATTATGAAAACAAATACATTAAAACTTTTGTAAACATTAAAAATAGCATTTTAAAAGACTCTGGCTTATTTTGTGTGGGCATAGACTCTCACTTTTCAGGGCAGGCACTTGCATCGGGCAATAGGTTAATAGAAGGATTGCTTTCATCTTGGTATGATTTGGCAAAAACAAGTTATGGCGCAAAACTTACATTTGATGGCGATGTAAGAATGTATGACTGGAAAGAAGTTAACAAAATAGATAGCAGCACTTTAATAGAAATAGAACTTGCTGACGACCTTGATATTTCAGATTTTAAATTTGCAAACCTAAAGTTTGACATTAAAGATCTTATTAATGGCTTAGCAAATAACACACAAAAGCCATACTTAAACACAATTGTTTATTCGCAAGGTGAAAATAAATATGTTCATGGCGGTATTGCTTTTTTTGGCGGTGGCAAAAACTATAGTGTTTTTGAATATTCAAACTACAACTTTAAGGCATTAAATGGATACGAAGTAAAATTGTCAGATGTTAATAAAGCAGAATTGCAATTAGCTGCTGGCAACGAATCTTTTTACTTTCTATTAAATGACTCTACAACCCAAGGCTTTTTGCCAGAAGATCAAGCAAATATATTAAATTCAAGTGGAGCATATAGCCCTATTTACATTAAGTAAATTTGGTGGTAAAATTAAAGAACTTTTAAACGTATTATTAAAGGGAGGGATATGTAAGTATGCGAAAATTTTTATATTGTATAATTTTTGTATTTTTAACTTCATTAAGCACTTTAATTTTTGGATGTAGTGTGCCAACTTATAGTGTTGACTATGGATTATTTGACTCTGTTGTAGAATATAACAGCAGCTTATCTTATCTTGATAAAGGGCTATCTATTGTTAAAATACAAGGCTCTGAAAAAGAAATTATTGAAATTACTCAAGACATGGTTACATATTGTGACGATACCTCTTCCGTTGGTCAAAAAAAGATAGTGGTTTTACATGAAGGTAAAAGTTATATTATAAATTTTACTGTAAAATACAGGGTAGATTTTGCCGTTGATGGAAATATTATCAACACACAATATGTTTTTGATAATAGTGAGTTGGAGTTGCCGGATGCCCCAACAATGCCGGGTTGTGAGTTTGTTGGATGGTCACCCGTTGTTTCAACAGCAATAACAAACAACACTGTTTATAATGCAAATTTTACGGTTTCACAAAGTGGAATTCCTCTTTTATTGACTTGCTCTGCTACATATGGAGATAGGTTAAGAGACGTTAATCTTCCTAAAAATAGTAATGGAGAGTGGCAATTTTTAAAGGATTTGTCAACAAGTGTAGGTAACGCAGGCGAACAAACTTTTGATGTAAAATTTGTTCCATACGATAGTGACCTAATAACTGCTAAATTTGACAAAGTAAAAGTTAAGGTAAACAAAAAACTTGTAAATTTTGAAAACGTTACCCAGTCTTTTGTTTATGACGGAAGTGTAAAAACACCAGATTATACAATAAGTGATGAGGTTGACGTTGAGTATATACCATACTATCAAGGGCAGGCCGTTAATAAAGGTAGTTATGAATTTGAATTAGAGGTTAAAAACCCTAACTATAAAGGCTCATATTACGGAGTTTTTGAAATAAAACCAATTAATACGGTTGTAGATATTGCAGATATTAATATTAAATTTACAGATAGCTATCCACAAAGATTTGTTTATTCTATAGTGGATGAAAAGGGAAAAGCTTTAAGCAAAAATCTTATTGATTTAATGGGTTTAAAAATTATTAAACCTAATTATCAACATGCAGGAATATATGAAATAACAGCACAGGTGGAAAATCCAAACTTTAACGCCACAATTAACAAAGGGTACCTTACAGTTCAAAAAGTGGAGCATGATTTGCAAGACAGTACACCAACTTTTGTTGGTGGGGCAAGTATAGTTTATGGAAATTATTTGTCAAACCTAATGTTTGAAAATAATGATGTAAGAGGAAAGTGGAGTTGGAAAACACCAAACATAAAAATTTTAACACCAAATACTTTTAAAGCTATTGCTATTTTTACACCAAAAGAAGATAAAGATTATCTTGTTTCAGAAAAAGAAATAGAAATTGATGTAAGAAAGAAACACATAACAATTGAAGTTAATAAAAACCATTATGTTTATGACGCAACCCAACATACTGTCGAATATACTGTCTGTGGTGTGGAAACAGAAGATTTAGGAACTGTTGTAATAACAGGTAATCAACAAAAAACAACAGCAGGAACATATACTGTTTGTTTGGCTGTTAACAGCGATGATTATAGATATATAGGTAGTATAGATACTTCTTTAATTATCGAAAAGGCATCTATATCAAACTTTGATATAACATACACTGAAACATGGACCCCTTCATTGTTATTGCAAGATATTAAATTAAACAATGGTTATCAATGGGTTTATCCGTCTACACCAATAACAGAAGTTGGCAATCAAAATCACTTGGTTAGATTTACCCCAGAGGACACTGTTAATTATAAAACAGAAGTTGAAAATATATTTATAAACATTTTAAAAGCACAAGCACAAATTTCAACACAAGATCAATATTTATTTGAATACAATACAAAGGTTCATCGATTGCAACAAATTGTTGCCACTCACACAGAAACTGATATTGAATATAATTATTTGTTAAATGGAACACCTGTAGATGAAATTTTAAATGCAGGGCAATATCAAGTAGAATTGACTTTGCCAGAAAGTAAGCACTACAAAGAAGCTAAAATCACAATTGATGTTGTGGTAGAAAAAGCTGAAAACAGAGAGATTGTTCAAACAACTCAAAATGCTGTTTATGGCGATTTTATTAACAAGTATACTTTTGAAACAAGCAAAACAGGTATATGGACTTGGCAAGGTGCAAACCAAAACACAACAGTTGGCAATGCTGGTCAAAATAAATTTATTGCCGTGTTTACACCATTTGACACAGCAAACTATAAATCAAGACAAGAGATTGTTACGTTTAATGTTGCAAAATGCTTAGTTGAACTACCTACAATTAACAATCTAAAATATGAAAAATTTGATCAAAACTCTGGAATCAAAGAAACAAGTCTTTACACTGTAGTTGATGAGGGTGGTTCAGAAATAAAAACATATTATGTTTATCTAACATTAAAAGATGCAAAAAATTATCGTTGGCCGGGGTCTTTTGAAAACAATTCAACAGCAACGCTTGAATATAAAATAGAAAAAAATATAAACAACAGTTGGCAAACATCACCAACCATAACAAAAAATAGCTGGTTTTATATAGATGAATACAACAAAGACAATGAGGAAGCAGGCAAAATTATAGCCGAGTCAAAATTTGGAGATTATATTGTTGCTTATAAATTAAAAAACAGCAATCAAGATTATAAAATAGGCATGCCTGTTGATGCGGGCAAATACATAGCAAAGGTTTATGTTGAAGAGCAAGACGAATATAATGGTTTGGTTATAGATAATATAGAGTTTGAAATTAAGCCTATTATTGTTATTGCTCCTAAAGATATAGAAATAGACTATACAGGGGTAGAGCAGACTTCTGGAATAAAACAAGACAATCGCTATTCTATTTCAAATGATAATGAGGTTAAAGATGTTGATGTTTATCACATCTTGGTTGAATTGTTAAACGATAACTATGTTTGGAGTGATGGTTATCAAGCTAAACAAAGAACAATAAACTTTACAATTAACCAAGCAGAAAACTCTTGGTCAATAACACCGTTTGTAGAAAGCAGTTATCAATTTACATTTACAGATGCTTTTAAGCCTGTAGCTCAACCACAATTTGGTGCTTTGCAAACTAGTTATTATAAAGTTAACACAGACGGCACCCTATTAGAGTTAGAAAATTTTCCACATGATGTTGGTGATTATAAGGTTGAATTTAGTGTTGCGGGAAATAATAACTATACTGGTATGGAAAAAACTCTTGACTTTACTATTTCTCCAGCGCAGCTTGAATATATTGCCCCTCAATTTAATTCAAGTCAAATTTATTATGAAAATACAGTAGATATAACTAGCGCATGGTTAAACAATGGTTACTCCGCAACGTTTGAAGGTAGACAAATAGATGGTGAATTTGAATACATTTCACCAATCTTATCAACATCATCTATACTTACAAAAACAGAAACAATTGAGGGTTTAACATATACAAGACATTATGCACAAGTTTCTTTTAATACAACGTTTAAAGCAGCAAACTTTGTTGATAGTGTAGATAACGCTGTTATAAATCTTTATGCAGTTTGCAGAGATAACAACAACAAATATTTTGGCACAATAGAAAATGCCCTAGACGCTACTGCAAGCGGCACAGTAACTGTTATGCCATATCCTATGGATGGCGTTGTTATTTTAAGGGATGCTCAAATACAAAGCAAAACATCTCTTGTATTGCCATATCTAAATGCATCTAATGCAGAAGAGGTTAATACAGAGGGCAAGGCTAAACTAGAGTCTAAAGCAGCCCCAGGATTCAGCCGCCTAAAACTAACAAATAAAATCTTAATTGCAGAAAATGTGGTTTTAACAAACAGTGGCACGATTTTGGTGGCCGGAGAAACCTCTGGTGGTGGCGCAACTTACACGGCAATTGCAGGCAACACGGCAGGAAATTATGCAAAAATAGTTATGGCCAGTGGTGCAAAAATTACAAACAGTGGCACAATTAACTTGTTTGGTTATATAGATGAGTTAACACCCGATAATAATAGTGAGATTGTAGCGCACTCAGGAACTGTTTATATGCCTTTTATTATTCACGACTATCGTGGGGGCAATTATATGATGTCTGCTAAAAATAATGGTGTGTCTGCTTTTAATCAATTTGAATTGAGAAACATTTTGCCTCAACTTACTTTATATGATGATGCTAAATTAATTGGGCACGGTAATTTGTATGCAAAATTAATACAGGCAGAAAACAATTATTCTCCTGTTTATTTGGCTGGCAATGGTAGTGATGGCAATAGCTGTATTATAAAGTTAAAAGATAATGCATATATGATTGCAAAATATAGACCAATTAACAGGGTTAATGACGATGATAAATGGCAAGATGGAGTAAACTATATTAGCTTGTATGGTGGCGCAGATACTCAAACTCTTAGCCTAACTGTTATGGGTACCAATGTAAGCACGGAAGGGCTAGATTTTCCATTATCCTTTAGACAAAACGTAACATTGGTTACAGGCACATATACAATGAATCAGTATTTTAAAATGTTGCCAGGTCATGTGTTTACAGTTAATGAGGGCGTAAACCTAACTATTAACAGATTAAATATTTATCAAAGTTATACAGATAATGTCGGGCTAAGTGCAGGTTTGCCAAATTATCCACAACTAGATCCAACCGACAATACAAAGTCAATTTCACCTGCAGTGTTTAATATGTATGGCAATTTAACAGTAACAACAATTGGGGGAAATGTTAACGTAAATGATAAATCTAATATAAATGTTACAAACAGTAAAGCAACAACTTATGAAGTTGAAAAAGTAACTGAAAAATCTTTCTATATCCCATTGTTACAAGATAAATATAATGTTACAAAACAAACATTTGCTTATGACTTGTATTTAAAGTATGTAGTAAATGGAGAGCTTAAATCTCAGCAAATTACAACATCTGGATTATATAAATTTAACCAAACAAATTTAAATTTTGCAGTATAAATTTGCTTATATTTATTTGATTTAAAAAATAAACAAAAAAACTCTATCGCTTTGATAGAGTTTTTTAATTTTATTTTATATCAGTATTATAAATTAAATTTATCCTTTATTATTTTGGCAACTTCTTTTGCAGATAGGTTGCTGTTATCAATTTTTATATAGTTTTTGTGTTTTATTTCGCCATCTAAACTTTCTAGTCTATGTTTTTTGTCGTCTAATAACATGCGTTTTTAACCTCTATTTAAATGTATAACATATTTTTAATTTTATAGCAAAAATACCAACAAATATTCTTTTTAAGAACAGAGTATAAAAACTTTAAAAAAGCACTTGACTTTGTAATTTTAAAAGATATAATTATATCGATACAAAAATATCTATTGTGAGGTTTTATGTGTAATGATAGGAACAATTTAATACCTATAGCAACAATAAAGAGGTTGCCAATATATTTAAGTGTTATTAATGATTATATGCAAAAAGGCAAAACAGAAATATCTTCTAACAAAATTGCACACATAATAAACGAAAACCCTTCTTTGGTAAAAAAAGACTTGAGTTATGTAATTAGCAAAGAGGGCAAGCCAAAAATTGGTTATGAAATAAAATCTTTAATTGCCGATTTGAAGTCATTTTTAAGCAATAATCATTTTAATAAAGCGGTTATTGTTGGAACAGGTCTATTAGGTTCAGCATTAATGTCATATAATGGCTTTGATGAATATAATTTGCAAATAGAATGTGGTTTTGATATTGATAAAACTAAAATTAATACAGAAATATCTAACAAAAAAATTTATGATATAAATAATTTAGAAGATTTTGTAAAACAAAACAACATTAAAATTGGCATTATAACAACGCCACAAAATTATGCACAAAAAGTTGCAGAAATGTTGATAAGAGCTGGCATAAAAGCTATATGGAACTTTACTTCATCGCACATAGATGTATCTAAAAATATAATAATAAAAAATGAAGACTTAGCAACTTCATTGGTTGTTATATCTAAACAACTAGAAAATTTGTAGTAGGAGAGAGTTATGACAGAATTGGAAAACAAAGTAAACAGCGTGGAAAGTTTGGATGAATTAATTGTAAAGGTTAGACAATCGCAACAAAAATATTCAACATATACACAACAACAAGTAGATAAGATTTTTTTTGAAGCGGCAAAAGCAGCAAATGCAAGCAGAATTAGTCTTGCAAAAATTGCAGTAGAAGAAACAGGAATGGGCATTGTAGAGGATAAGGTTATAAAAAACCATTATGCTTCAGAATATATTTATAACAAATATAGAGACACACAAACAGTAGGAGTTGTCGAAGAAGATAAAGCTTTTGGCACAAAAAAAGTTTTAGATCCAATTGGTTTGATTTGTGGTGTTATACCAACAACAAATCCAACATCAACAGCAATTTTTAAATGTTTGTTGGCCTTAAAAACAAGAAATGCAATTATTATAAGTCCACACCCAAGAGCAAAAAACAGCACAATTGCAGCTGTAAAAATTGTTTTGGACGCTGCTATTAAGGCGGGGGCACCAAAAAACATCTTAGGTTGGATTGATGAGCCAAGCTTAGACTTAACAAACAAGCTTATGAAAGATTCTGATATTATTTTGGCAACAGGGGGTCCAGGTCTTGTAAAAGCTGCGTATTCAAGCTCAACACCGGCTTTAGGTGTTGGGGCTGGCAATACTCCTGCTATAATTGATGAATCTGCCGACATCAAACTTGCAGTAAGTTCTATTATTCACAGTAAAACATTTGATAATGGTATGATTTGTGCAAGTGAGCAATCTGTTATTGTTAGCAAAAAGATTTATGATAAAGTTAAAAAAGAGTTTCAAGATAGAGGTTGCTACTTCTTAAACGAACAAGAAAAAGAAGCAGTAAGAAAAACTATAATTGTAAATGGCGCATTAAATGCAAAAATTGTTGGTCAAACAGCATATGCCATTGCAAAGCTTGCCGGGGTAGAAGTTCCACAATCTACAAAAATTATTATAGGAGAAGTAGAAAGCGTTGAACTAAGCGAAGAGTTTGCGCACGAAAAATTAAGCCCTGTTTTAGCTTTTTACAAAGCTCAAACATTTGAAGATGCGTTAAAAAAAGCAGAGAGACTAATTGAAGATGGTGGTTATGGCCACACTTCATCAATTTATTTAAATGTTACTACTCAACAAGATAAACTTGCAGAATTTGAAAAAAGAATGAAAACTTGCAGAATTTTGGTTAACACACCTTCAGCTCAAGGTGGTATAGGTGATATATACAATTTCAACCTTGCACCATCTTTAACATTAGGTTGTGGTTCTTGGGGTGGAAACAGCGTTTGTGAAAACGTTGGCGTAAAACATTTGTTAAATATTAAAACAGTTGCAGAAAGGAGAGAAAATATGTTGTGGTTTAGAACTCCTCAAAAAGTTTACATTAAAAAAGGATGTTTGCCAGTTGCATTAGATGAATTAAAATATGTTTTAAATAAAAAGAAAGTTTTTATTGTAACAGACTCATTTTTATTTAACAATGGCTATACAAAACCTATTACAGATAAACTTAGTCAACATGGTATTGCTTATTCAGTTTTTTCTGACGTTGCACCAGACCCAACACTTGCTTGCGCTCAAATGGGTGCAAAACAAATGGCAGCGTTTGAACCAGATTGTATAATTGCAATTGGCGGAGGCTCTGCAATGGATGCGGGCAAAATCATGTGGGTTTTATATGAACATCCAGAAGTTGATTTTGCTGATTTGGCAATGAGATTTATGGATATAAGAAAAAGAGTTTATACATTCCCTAAAATGGGCGAAAAAGCATACTTTATTGCTGTTCCTACAAGTGCTGGAACAGGTAGTGAGGTTACGCCTTTTGCTGTTATAACAGATGAAAAAACCGGAGTTAAATATCCACTAGCTGACTATGAGTTGTTACCAAACATGGCAATTGTTGATGCAGATATGATGATGAATGCTCCTAAAGGTTTGACTTCAGCTTCTGGTATTGATGCATTAACACATAGTGTTGAGGCTTATGCATCTATGTTGTCTACAGAATATACTGACGGCCTTGCATTAGAAAGTTTAAAAATGATATTTAAATACTTACCAAGAGCATATGAGCTTGGCGCTCAAGACATAGAAGCAAGAGAAAAAATGGCAAACGCAGCAACAATGGCCGGTATGGCTTTTGCAAATGCTTTCTTAGGAATTTGCCACTCTATGGCTCATAAGTTAGGTGCTTTCCATCATTTGCCACACGGCATTGCAAATGCGCTTTTAATTAGTTATGTTATTAAATTTAACGCAGAAGAAGTTCCAACAAAAATGGGTACATTTTCACAATATCAATATCCTCATGCATTAAGCAGATATGCTACACTTGCTAAAGATTTAGGTTTTGCTGGCAAAACAGATAACGAAAGTGTAGAAAACTTAATCAAGGCTATAGAAGATCTTAAACAAAAAATCGGTATTAAAAAATCTATTAAAGATTATGGCATTGATGAACAAGTATTTTTAAATTCTTTAGATGAAATGAGCGAACAAGCTTTTGATGATCAATGTACAGGTGCAAACCCAAGATATCCATTGATATCAGAAATTAAAGATATTTATTTAAAAGCATATTATGGAAAATAATTTTGGAGGGGAAAAGTATGGATTTAAAAGAAGTTGTAGCTGTTAGAAAAGATAAAACAATTTATAAAGAAGGTCAAAATCTAGTAAAGGTTTTTGATAAAAATTATTCAAAGTCAAATATCTTAAACGAAGCTTTAAATCAATCAAGAATTGAAGAAACGGGTTTAAATATTCCTGTATTGCAAGAAGTAACAAAAATAGATGGAAAATGGGCCATTGTTATGGATTACGTTGAAGGTAAAACATTAGAGGTTTTGATTAAGGAAAATCCACAAAAAACAGATGAATATTTAGAACTTTTTGTAAAAACACAAATAGAAGTAAATAATAAAAAATCTAAACTTTTAACAGTTTTAAATGATAAGATTTTAAGAAAACTAGAAGATGCAAACTTATCAAATACTACAAAATTTGATATAAGCTCAAGGCTTGCAGGTATCGAAAAGCACGACAAAGTTTTGCATGGAGATTTTCAACTTAGCAACGTGATTGTAGATAAAAGCAACAAAGTTTATGTTGTTGACTGGTCACACGCAACACAAGGTAATGCTTCTGCAGATGCAGCGCTATCATATATTTTAATGATTTTAATGAACAAAAAAGATTTGGCTGAAAAATATTTAGAGCTTTACTCTCAAAAAACAAATACCGATGTTAAATATATTCAATTATGGATGCCTATTGTTGCAGCTTCACAATTAAATAAATATAGTGGGGCAGAAGAAAAATTGCTTAGAACATTCATAGATGTTGTAGATTATCAATAAAAAAAAGAAGTGAAAAATCACTTCTTTTTTATTGCGCTAAAGGCTCTTGTTCAGTTGGAGTAACTGGAGCTTCTTTTGCCCTTAAGTCTTCTTCAGGAACACTTTCTAAAATGCCTTGTAGGTGGCCAGCAAGTTCTTGCATGCTAGGTTTTGGTATTAAATCTTTAGTATTTGCATTTTCAATTGCATTTGCTGCAAGCATTGATAAAGCATATCCGATCATTTGAGATGTTATATCTAGGTTAACTGCGTGCTCACTTAAAGGTTCATCGCCACACCTTGGGGAAGAGTTCCAATTAGCATCTCTTGTTAAATAATGTGCTTCATGTTCGTCTTTAAGTCTAGTTAAGTCTGTGTTATCTACAGTGTTTATTAATCTTGAAGAAAAAATTTGTATTGTTTCTTGTCTAGAGGCAAAACTAGGAGAGTTGTTTAATATTCCTGCTGGATTGTGATAAATTTTAATACCATCTAATTTGCTATGATATTTTTCTGAATATAAACTTGGCAAATATCTGTGAACAGAATCTGTAAAGCTTTCTACCCTTACAGTTGGTAAAAAGGAACAATCTGTGTGAGGAGCATAAGTAACATGTGCACTTTGAGCAAAAACATTTAAAACTTGCTCTTGAGACATTCCTCTTTGTAACATATTTTTGTTGATGTTGGAAAAAATTCTATCAACAACAATAGCGCCGTAACAGTGGCTAGAAAAAACTAGTTTAGAAAAATTTTTCATAATGCTGTCAATAGGTAGCAAACTGCCATCTTTATCTGTATAAAGTGTCATAAATTTTTCATCTAAATATTTATAACATTGTTCAGTCATTTCTCCATAATTTTGGCCATTTACACGTGGGTAAGAAAATCCAACAAGATCAACATCTTTATAGGTTGAATATATGTCATCTGTTGCTTCAATTTTTATACCCATCAAGCTTTCTACTCTGCGACAACCTGCATTTGCATTAGAATAGTTTGGGGTGCCATCTTCATTGTATTTAATAGTTGTGCCGTTGCCTTCAAAGCATAAAATTGTAACACCATCTTCTCTAAAAGAAAATTCTTCAAAATCTAAATTTTTCCAGTGGTTAGGCTCTCTTAAGTCTCTTTTTCCAAAATGGAACAAAGGTTTTTTATCTTCCAAAATAAACACCTCATAACACTTATTTTATTATTTAATTTTAATATTTGCATTAATTTTTGTCAATAAAAGATGTTTTTGTGTGTTAAGTAAACGACATATTAATAATAAAAAAAAGAATTGAAACATTAGCTTCAACTCTTTCTAAATATATATTACTGTTCTTGAGGTGGTGTTTCTGTATGCTCTGCCTGTTCTATTTTTGCAAATTGAGTATCAGTTAAAACAATGTCTGGGTAAGCTGAATTTGATTCTGCAAAAGGTAAGTCTGCATGTAACACTAAGCCACCACAAGCATCAAGAACTTTGTCATTAAATCTTTCAGCACGAGAGATTGTAGCCTCGGCAAATTTATAAAATTCTTCATCGTTATAGTGACTTTTATATGGGCTTGGATGAAAATCCGCATAAGGATCACTAGTTTTTCCTGGGTTTAAAAAGTATGATTTTGTTATTGCGCTGTCAACATGAGATCTTGATGTAAAGTGTTGTGTTAAAAGCGAAAATCCCATAAATAAATCCCAATCGATTCGAGGGTCTTTTGATGATATATGCATAAGAAATTCATCTAAATTTTCGTTTGCTGTAAAAATACCCTTTGGAACAGCCTTATTGCCAGACCTTGTTCTATCAGCATCATTTAAATAAGTGTTAGCCTCTGCATCAATTCTAACAACAGTATCAAAAGGTTCTTCTTCGCCACATCTTAACAAAATAACATTTCTAGAGTTAGGGTCAGTTTCGCCAATAGCGTTTGGTATAAAAATGCTTGATAAGCCTAATTGAACAATGGCTCTAGGTGTAAGGCTTTTAACAAAACCCTCGTTTTGAAGCAAGTTTTGAAAATCCATAAAACTATTGATTTCATGTGGCAACCCTAATTGATGCAAAAGAATATCAAGCCTTGTGGATTTTACATCTTCTTTAGTTTCAGAATTAACTAAGTGGTTTAAATCAATTGTAGCAATTCCTATAGAATGAGAAGAAACAGATTCTCTTATCATTCCATATGTGTTTAGCGGGGTAGGATAAATTTGCAACGCACTATTAACAATAATTTTTCCAAGTGCAGAAATCATTGATGAGTCGTTGTAATATCTAAAATAAATTGGGTTGAAAACACCTTCTTTATTAAGGTTTTGCAATAAAAACCTATCTGGCGTACACTTTTCGTGTGCATAAATAGCCTTTGAGTCGGGAAGTTCGTCTTTTATCCTTATTAAATGGTCTTTTGGAACAAAGTGCAAACCAATTCTATTTAAATCATATTGCTGGATTGCTGACGGAGGTAGTATATCTTTCATAACAATACGCAAATAATCTTTTACGCTTGATGGTGCTTTAGCCATAATAA
>JAFQOM010000010.1 GCA_017403205.1 Clostridia bacterium
CTTATTAAAAACTTTTAGTTTTGAAATATATATTGGCGTAAATATAATTATTAATCCTAACAATACTGGAATTGTTGCTACAAAAAACCAATCTCCTTTTGTATAAATACAACAAACACCTAAAAGCAAACACAATGATAAAAACATAGACAGTGGTACTAATATAAGTTTATGTTTTTTTATTAATTTTGGTAAATTTGTAAAAGAAAAAGCAAGTAGTAATGCAGATAAAACAATCCAAAACCATGTTAAAGATTTGTTAATTGCCAAATCACAAATAAAACATGGAATGAGTGCTATAATATAAGAAATGTAGAAAAACAAGCTCCAAGACATACTAAATGCACGCCATTTTTTTGCTTGAGATTTTTCATCTCTTGATTTTTGGTCAACACTAGCAGTAATTAATTCGTGTTCAGTCACCCCCAAACTCTCTGTCAACTTAGGGATTAAAGTTATATCAGGAAAACTTATACCCCTTTCCCACTTTGATACAGCAGTCACATCAATAAACAAAAGATCAGCCAACTCTTGTTGTGTTAATCCTTTTTTTATTCTTGACTCTTTAATAAAAGAACCAAATTCTTTCTTTTCCATAAATATATTTTCTCCTATTTGTACGTACACAAGGATTATATCAAAATTCCTTTTCAAAAATCAATAATTTCAATAAAAACAACTATGGCTTATTAAGCCATATCATATATTAGTATATTGCCTAACAATCAACTCTAAAAGCAATAAAAAATCTACAAATTAATACAATACTCTTCCATTTTTTTAAGATATTCGTTAACTGAATGTTTTACCCTTAAATCTAAATCCCTTAAATATGGCACAAACTCAGTATTACCCCCAACCGTATAATTTAATTTTATAAGATTTGTATTATAATCTATTTGATATCTTTTGCTAGTAGGGTCAACTAAAATCCACTTATCATTATAAAAACATTCACAAAACGCATGCCCGTAATGAGTTTTGTAATCTTTATTTTTCTTCAATCTTTCTATCCAACCTTTTTCTGCTGTATGTAAAAATGTAGTTGAAATCCCTATTTGTCTAGCGAAAGTTGCAAACAAAACACAATAATCCGTGCAACCAGTAGCAAACCCACTTTCCCAAATCTCTTTAGCGGTTCGTTGAAACTTGTATTTATCTATAAGTTCTTTATTTTTTGAAAATTCTACATTTTTATCTATCCAAAGAAACAAACTTTCTAATTTATTTGCTTGTCCATTCAATTTCATTTTAGCATTATAATCACATATAACTTTATCTAACACATATTCTGCTTCTAAAAAAGGTTGTGTAAGATTACCAAATTGTAAAAACTTTTCTATGTCAGTTGTTTTATTTAAAATATTCATACTCCTCCATTATTTATTCTTTATATTACAATAAATTTGCTCAGCATTGTCAAAAATTTGACTACATTCAACTTGTGCTACATTCTTGATTATTTTCTTTTTAGGTTTTCCCCAAACATTAAAAATGGAAGGTCCTATCCATTCGAAAGGTAATGTGTTTTCACTTAAGCCTTTTATCAATGGCAAGCAAGCAGTTTTTTTAGATGTAAAAAATAATCTAATACCTATTTTTACCAACCAATTAATACATTTTGGATAATGATTTGTCATCTCTGTTAAAGTAATTCCTGGATGCACAACTGACAAATTAATATTCTCTTTTTTTGCAAGTTCGTAAAGTGAAAACATCAAATACCTTTTACTGTTGCCATACACTTTACTATGCTTAGTTTCTTTAGAAAAATCTATATCATCTTGCCTTGTCTTACTATATTTATACGCAACACTACCTATTGCTACAATTTTACCATTTCTTTGCTTTATTTGTGGCAACAACTGCTTTACCATGTAATAGTGCGATAAAAAATTGGTTTGATATACATTATCATACCCTATATCAGTCTTAAATCTTGGCACATTATATACACCTGCTCCTAAAAAAAGAATATCTATACTTTCTTTTCTTAAAATTTCCACAGCCTGCTTGATACTTGAAAATTTAGACAAATCACACTCTACAAACTTTATATTAACATTTTGTTTTATCTTCTTCAGTTCTTC
>JAFQOM010000086.1 GCA_017403205.1 Clostridia bacterium
CATGCTACAAACTATATTATTATGCACTATATGCTTATTGGTTGTTATAACATTAATTTTTGTTATAATTAAAACCTCGAAAAAATCTAGCGAAAATCAAAACTTAAATCTTATTATAACAGAAACTAAAAAACAAAATGAATATTTAGAAAAACTGATTAAAAATCTATTTGATAATCAATTTACAGCAAACAAACAATTTAATGAATTTATAATTTCTACAATTAAAAATTATAACGATAACGTTGCAAATTATTTATCAAATCTTTCTAAAGCGCAAATTCAACAATTAACAACAATTGAAAACAGATTAAACGATATTTTAAAACAAAACGATGTTAAATTAAACAGAGTTAGCGACGTAATTTCAGCAAATCTAAAAGTTCTGCAAGAAAACAACGATAAAAGACTTGAGCAAATGCGTCAAACAGTTGATGAAAAATTAAGTTCAACACTAGAAAAGCGTTTGGGCGAATCAGTAAAAATTATTGTTCAGGGCTTAGATACAGTTTCTAAGGGAATTGGAGAAATGCAATCTTTAGCTAGCGGTGTTGGTGATTTAAAAAGAGTTTTAACAAATGTAAAAACTCGTGGTGGTTGGGGCGAAGTTCAACTATCAAACTTATTAGAGCAAATTTTGGCGCCAAATCAATATGAAACTCAAGTAAGAATAAAGCAAAACTCACAAGAGCGTGTTGACTTTGCAGTTATATTGCCTGGAAAAAATAACGAAAACCTATACCTACCTATTGATGCTAAATTTCCACTTGAAGATTATTCTAGACTTTGTGAAGCTAGCGAAGAAAATGATTTGCATGAAGTTGAAGTTCAAACAAAAAGTTTAGAAAACAGAATTAAAGAAGAAGCAAAAAACATTTCAGAAAAATACATAAATGTGCCTTTTACAACCGATTTTGCTGTTATGTATTTGCCAATTGAAGGCTTATATGCTGAAGTAATGAGAAGACCTGCACTATGCGAATTTATTCAACATAAATATAAAATTATGATTTGTGGGCCAACAACTCTAACTGCCCTACTTAACAGTCTTCAAATGGGCTTTAAAACTTTAGCAATAGAAAAACGAAGTAGTGAAATTTGGAACACGTTAAGTGTTTTCAAAATGGAATTTAACAAATTTGTAGATTTGCTTGCAAAAACACAAAAGAAGATTGATGAGGCTTCAACAACTCTTGACTTTGCTACAAAGAAAACAAAAACAATTCAAAAGAAACTTAAAGATGTTGCCGATATAGATACCCAAACCACAATAGATTTTTCAGCTGAAGATTTAATTGAATTTAATTAAAAATAAAAAAGAGGATGCCACACATCCTCCTTTTTTTATATTTTTATTTAAAAACATATAAATAATTAATTTAAAATTAATTATACTATATATAAAGTCATATACGGTATTAATATGTTTATTAAAAAATTCTTTTTTACCTTCTTAACTTTTTGTATATATTTTTTGTGTGGATATGTGGTTTGTACAAGCATTGAACATTTATCTGTTTATGCCAATGCTTGTGTTAACATACAAAACACA
>JAFQOM010000087.1 GCA_017403205.1 Clostridia bacterium
AATTCTTCTGCCTTTCTTCTTGAAGATACTCCGCAAAGAGCTAAATATTTGTTAATTCTCATTTTACCATTTATCCAGTATATTCTTTATTTGATCAGAAGAATCAATTTCTTCTACCTTTTCTATACTACACAAATTTTCACTAAAAATCAACTTTTTATTTTTATAAACTTCAACTTTTCCAACAACAGCATCCTTTTCAATAGGTGCTGTAATTTTGTCTGGATAGTTATACACTACCGAGTAACTTTTTAAATTCTCTTCTTTTTCTACAACGCTAAAGCCTTGTTTGTTATATAACCTAGTTGATTCCCTTTTCCCATTTTCAATAACAACATCATTTACAAATTTATAACTAGGCAAAATTTCAAATTTTTGATACTCATTAAAAGCTAAATTTAATAACTCTGCGCTTTCTTCAAACATCGGCCTGCAATTTAATACCACACACACCACAGTCATGCCATTTTTTTCACAAGCAGAAACCAAACACCTGCCTGCCTTAGAAGTATAACCAGTTTTAACACCCACACAACCATCTATACTTGACAATAGTTTGTTTTTATTAATAAGTGTTCTTGCAGTATTGTTTTCTGAAGCTGAAATTTTATAGCTTTTTGTTGAAACAATTTCTTTAAAAGTTTTGTTTTTTAATGCATAGCTCGTTATTAGCGCTAAATCATATGCTGTAGTATAGTGGTCTTTTTTATCAAGCCCGTGTGCTGTTAAAAAATTGCTATCCTTTGCACCACATTTATACGCTGTAGCATTCATTAATTCATAAAACTTATTTTCATCCCCCTCACCAATTTCTAAAGCAAGTGTTAAAGCGGCATCATTACCAGATTGAAGCATCAACCCGTATAACAACTGCCTTATAGTAAGTTTTTCACCTTCTCTTAAATAAATAGAACTTCCTTCTACTAGCGTTGCTTTTTTAGGGATAGTAACCAATTTATCTAAATCGTCACAATTTTCTATAACAGTCAAAGCGGTAACAATTTTTGTTGTGCTTGCCATGGGTAGTTTTTCTAGCATATTTTTTGAATACAAAACAGTGTTGTTTTCTGTTTCCATAACCACCATAGATTTTCCAGAAAAAGCATGGGTACCTATATCATCTATTTTTGCATAACAATCAATTAAGTAATTTGAAGCAAAAAAACAAGAAAACAATATTATTAAAAACAAGCAAAATATTCTTTTTGTAAATATATTTTTCATACACCCCTCTCTTTTATTTAAAAGAAGACAACAATCCATTTGCAAGATTAATTATTTTTTCTATGTTGCTTTCATTGTCTACTTTTAAAAACTCTACCTTTTCTTTCATAACAACCAAAAATCCTATAGGTGTTAAATTACACCCTCCGCCACTTCCACCTGCAAACGGCATATTTAGATTATTGCTCTTTTTTTTCTTTGTATCATATTCTCCTCCACCCCCTATAAAGCCTACCGATATCTTTGAAATAGGTATAATAGTTGTATCGTTATAATTTATTGGGTTTCCTACAATACAATCAACATCCACTATTGTTTTTAAATTCTTTAACGTTTGATCCAAAACATTTTCTACCGGTTTTTTAATTTCCATATTTTTTTACCAATCCTTTTTTTATTTTAATTCCAATAGCTTTTATAAAACACAAAATAATCAAAAATAAATTAATCTTAATAACACTTGTAAACACCAATAAAAAAATTGTTTTTTTTTCGCTTACAAAAAAATTTAAATCATAATCTTTTAATTTTGTTTTTATAGAAACCACTTTTACAATATTACGTGTTAAAATGTTTAACAGTGCGCCACCAACACTTATAACTAACATGTCTTTATTAAAACCAAAATGATACATAATTCTTAAGTTGTTAATATTAATTTTTTTTATAATTTGTCGCATAAAAATTTCGCTAAAAGCTGCTTTCCCTTTTGTATCAAAAACATTAATTTTTAATTCCTTTTTGTCTGTTTTAAAAATAATACAATTTTTCTTTACATTCCACCTGACAACTATTATTTTTATTTTATATAAAAACAAACTTAAAAAGCCTTTATTGTTAAAAACATCATAATTAATTTTGCATCTTAGCTTTATA
>JAFQOM010000088.1 GCA_017403205.1 Clostridia bacterium
AAGTTCTTTTGCTATTAGTATATTATCTTCGGTTGTTAATTTTGGTATGTAAACTTTGTGGAGTCTGCTCATTATAGTTGGTAGCAATTTGTCTGTTTTTGTTGTTGTAAAGATAAACAACACATTGTTTGAAGGTTCTTCTATACTTTTTAAGAGTTTATTTTGAGCAATTTCATTTATGTTTTCAGCATTTAGGATAATAAACACTTTTTTACTGTTGTAAACAGGTAGCGTAGAAAGTTTAGAAATTAAGTTATTTGCATCTTCAACTTTAATTGAAGGTTGGTTTACAATAAAAACATCCGGGTGTGTTTGAGCCATAAATTGCTTACAAGAGTTACATGTGCCGCAACAAGAGTGTTTTTCGCATACAATAGCATTTGCAAAACAAAGAGCAATTTCATTGTTTAATTCCGTATCGTTAGAGTAAAGTAGATATGCGTGGAATTGCTCTTTATTTAAGTTTAAATTTGTGTAACTGCTAGTATCTTTTATGCTTTTAATCATATATTCATTATAGCATAAAGGTAAAAATTAAACAATAGTTTTAAATAAGTTGACAAAAACTTACATAAGGTCTAATATATTATTAACAAAGGAGGATTTATGAGTAAAACAAAAAAAGGTTTATTAATGTCAGGCACAATAATAACTATTGTTACTTGCTCTTTAGCGGTGATAGGTGCAATTTTATTAATTTGGTTTGGTTCTAAATTTACAGAAAGTGCTTTAGTAGAAATTTTTAGAAGTGCTCCAGAAGTATATCAATATGAAACAAACTTTTATTATTATGAAACCGGATTAACCTACGAATATGTTATTATAGACATTACAACAACACCTAATTCAATTATGTTACCAGAAACAATTGCAATGGCAGCAGAGTTGTTCCAATTAGTGTTTAATGTTGTTGGATTTGTTGTTTTAGCGTTCGCTGGTATTAAATTATTATTATCTGTAATAGCATTAGCAACAAGTAGTAAAAAGTTTGCAAAAGGCGCAGTAATCACTTTAATTGTGTTCTCTTTCTTAACTTTATCATTGTTAGAGGCTGGCTTGTTAATAGGTTCATTATGTGCAAAAAATAAAGCAAAAACAGAAGAACCTGCAGCAACAGAACCTCAACCAGAAGTTATTGCTTAAGGTAAAAAAAAACAAGTTTATTAACTTGTTTTTTTTATTAAATTTTTATTTTTGTAATTTTAAATTGGGTAATACCTGCAGGGGTTTTAATTATTGCTACTTCGCCAACTTTTTTACCCATTAAACCAGCACCTACAGGACTAACATTACTAATTAATCCTTGAAGAGGGTTTGCATCAGTATCACCAACAATAGTGTATTCAAAACTTGCATTAGTTTTAATGTTAGTTACGCTAACTTTACAACCAACACCAACCTTGCTTGTGTTAATTTTTTTAGGATCAATAATAACAGAAGTTTTAATTTTATTTTCTAGTTCAAAAATTTCAGCCTCTACACTTGCTTGTTCTTCACGAGCAATATCGTATTCGCTGTTTTCACTTAAATCACCATAACTTCTTGCCTCTGCAATTTTGTTGGCAACTTCTTGGCGTTTTGTGCCTTTTAAGAATTCTAATCTTTCAATAGTTTTATCGTAACCTTCTTGAGTCATAAATGTTTTTTCGTCTGACATATTTTTCTCCTTTAAATTATTATTTTTTTATTTTGTCAATAAAAGAAAACATAATTCTTACGAATATATGTTTCTTGTTTTTTTATTTAATTGTATGTTGCATTTTTTAACAACGTTAACATTATAACATTAAGTTTAAGTTAAAGTCAAGCATTTTTTATAACTTTTTAACGGTATCTTCAAAAGATTTTTTAATAAGCTC
>JAFQOM010000089.1 GCA_017403205.1 Clostridia bacterium
TATCAAGTCGGCTGAAACTGGCAGCAAGGTGTATATTAAAGACTGATCCGAGCATAAAGACAAATAAAAATCTTCCCGGTTAAGGGAAGATTTTTTTATTTATTCATTAATTTTTAATTGACTTTATATATAACTTTATGCATAATAACATAGTTTTTTGTGGGATTATCCTTTAGTTTTCCACAATATTTATATAACTATTTTGTCGACAAAATGAGAAATATCTAGCATATTTCTTGTTTTTTGCTATCAAAATTGTGGATAAGTGGATAACTTTTGTGCATAAATGCGTTTTTATACACATTTTTGATTAAAAATTCAAATATTTTATAAATATTTAAAAAAATGAATAAAAATCAGTTGGTGTTGAAATGTTGACAACTTGTTTTAGGTTGTTTTTTTATTTGTTTTAGTAATTTTTATTTGATATTTTTTAAAAATTTGTTTAATTTTTCGTTAAATTTTAAATTTTTTAATAATGATTTTTAAATAAAAAAAAGAATTAGAGTTTTATCTTCTAATTCTTTTTGTTTTTAACCAAAATCATATTTAATTATTTATTGATTTTGAACAAACGACATAAGCCAAGGTTGTATCTTCTGTAATTTTAACATCTTCACTTATTTCATACCCTAAAACACATAAAATATTTTTTCCATCTGCCAAAACAGGTATTAAATCTCTTACTCTGTTTGGAATTTTTTTATCAATAAAATAATTTTTTAGTGCTTTTGCACCACTGCCAAACTTAGCAAAAACATCTCCATTTTTTCTGGTTCTCCAAACTGCTGTATCTGGTATCTTTTTTGCATCCATTACAAAAAAGCCCTCTTTTGGTTGTATTTTTTTTGTGCGTTTAACATCAATTGTGCATAATCCTGCAAAATTTGTTTTGCCTGTTTTTATAGGATATGTTTCTGCAACAACAATTTTTTCTATTTTATAAAGAGTTATATAGTCGTATTCTTTTTGTGCAATCAAACATCCTGGTAAATTAATTTTCTTACCATTTTGACTTTCGCTTAACTCTTTAATCAAATCAATATGTTTACGTTCTATATCTTTAACAACATCAATTTGTTTTAAAGCATCAAATATAATCCTGTTTATAACGCTTGAATGGTAATGAAAGTAAACCAAAGGTATTTTAACTAAGTTCTTTTCAACAATAACACCGCCATGACTTACATGACTTAAAATAAAATCATTGTCCTCTCTGCAAGTTTTAGCAAAATTAACAAGATTTTGTTCTACCCCTTCCCATCTTTTTTTAAGCTCTGGCAAAATAACATTTCTTAAAAAATTTCTGTTATATTTGGTTTCTCTATTTGTTTCATCTTCAATATATTCAATATAGTTTCTACTTGCATACCTTACAATATCATCTTTTTCTACATTCAAAAATGGTCTAATAAAAACATCATCCCTAATTGCATCCATACCGCCAGCACCATTTAAACCGGCCCCTCTTAAAATATGCAAAAGAACAGTTTCTGCTTGGTCTGAAACATGGTGAGCTAAAGCAATTTTATCTACAATATTTTCTTGAATCAGCTTATCAAAAACACCATATCTAGCTTCTCTTGCAGCTTCTTCAACACCAATGTTTTTTTCATCAGCCACTTTAAGTGCATCTACAGAAAATTTATGGCAATAAATCCTGTTTTCTTTACACCAATTTTGCACAAACAAACTATCACCTAAAGATTTTTCTCCCCTAATCATATGATCAACAGTAATCGCAACCACACTACAGTCAAACTCTTCTTTATAATAGTTTAAAAAATGTAGCAAACTCATAGAGTCTACTCCGCCACTTGTGGCAACACCAATAGTTTCGCCTGGCTTAATAAGATTTTTTTGTTTAATTAATTCAATAATTTCTTTTTCCATGTTAATTATTATATATCATATATAAGTCAAATTCAATACCCTTTTAGCATTTTAACACATCAAAACAAACAAAATTATTAACAAAAAACTGCACATATATTATGCGCAGTTAAAAAATAATTTTCCAACTAAAACAGTCATGTCATCTTTAGGGTAATTTTTTTGTTTTGATTTTGCCTTGTTTAAAATTGCATTAGCCATTTCTTGTGGTGTTTTTAAAGGCAATCTAGTTAAATAATCAATTAAATTTTGCTCTTCGCCAAATGCGTCAACAACACCATCGCTAAGCATAATAACAATATCTTCTGTAGATAAAATTGTTTTTGTTATTTTTGGACTAACTTTTTGCAAAATTCCAATAGGCAAGCTATTAGACTGTATTTTATTAATTTCTTTACTGTTTTTAATAAAGCCTACAGTTGCACCTTGTTTAATAAAATCTACCTCCCCAGATTTTAAATCTATTACAGATACATCCAATGCAGAAAAAGTATCTTCTCTGCCCATGTTTAAAAGACTATTTACACTTGTTAAAATTGTTTGATTATCAAAGCCCGCTTTATAAAAATTTTCTATAAGGCTTATTGACAAATCGCTTGCATTTCTAGCCTTTTTACCATGCCCCATGCCATCACACAAACTCAACATAAATTTGTTGTTTGATAGCCTTAAAATTGAATATGTATCGCCACACACATCCTCCCCTGCCTTGTTAGCCTGAGCAAACCCAACAGCGATATCATAAGTAGCGGCTGTAGAATAAAATAAGCAACAAAAACCCGGGTTGTTTGGCACTATAGCAGAATTTATAAGAACCATTTTATACCCACAAGTTTTAGACAAGACATTTTCAATTTTACTATTATCAAAATCAATATTTCTAACAATTAAAGCAACTTCAGTAGTTTGACAATCCTTTTCAAAACAAACTATCTCACTTGGCAATATATTTTCATATATCAAATTTTGTTGTATCGTTTGTTGCAATTCTTCATTTTGGCTTGTAACCTCGTTTGCTTGTTTAGCCAACATTGACAATACATGCGATATCCCGCCAAACTGATCAGCAATCAAAAGCTTGCTTGCATCTAAATTGCTAAGCATTTTTGTATATTGTTTATATTCTTGCAAAAGCTTGTTAAAACTATTAACTATAGTGCTTGTTTTAACACACCTATTTGTTAAATATGCAGGTAAATCTACAAGAGTAATTTTGCCTTTTTCAAAACCCACATTAATTAATTTTTCAAAAACATCTTTAATTTCTGTGTTAAAGCTTTTTAAACACCTAATTTTGTTTGAACAATTTTGACAATTTTGTTTTATTATTTCGTTGCACACAATTGTTTTTGATGTTTTTATGTCTAAGTTGTTTTTTGCCATATTTCTAAAGTTTATATTCATTTCATAAAAAACTTCTGCTGTATATAATAATTTTTTTGATAATTCTATTTTGTTTTGGTTTAAAATACTTTTTAATGCATCGCTTTTGCCTTTGTCATAAAAAATTTGTTTTGATTTATTAACAAACGATGATATGAAATGTGATATTGTATTTTTAGAAATCAGCAAATATTGAGGAACAAAAGGTGAAATGAGGGCACCTCGAGAAGCTTAAAAGGAGGAATAGGAAATGCCTATCAGCAAAGAAACATTCGATATAATAAAGCAGCGCAGCAGCGGGACGGCGAATTATGAGATCAAGGGGATCAATCGCTCCCTGATCTTCAATATGATCTGTGAAAATTCAGCTGTTTCCCGTAAAGATATCCAGAAGCAGTTGGATCTTTCGCTTCCTACCATAGGGCAGAATATCACTGAACTTCTTGAATCGGGTCTTATCAAGCATTCCGGAACAGTGGGACATACCGGAGGAAGGAGAGCCGAGACGTTCTCTATCAACGAGCGTGCAAGAGTAGCTGTAGGTATGGACATCACCAAGAAGAATGTCACCCTTGTTCTTCTGGATCTTATCGGAAATCA
>JAFQOM010000090.1 GCA_017403205.1 Clostridia bacterium
GATAGAATTAATGAATTAATTATATTTAATACTAAAAACTCAAATTTAGTTAATTTTATATTTCTTGTTCCAAAACCAAAGGAATACCCGAAAGCATCAATACTAATTGAAAAAGAAAAAAGTAAAACTTCTAACATAAAACATAATATGTTAAAAATTTTACTTTTGATATATTGAATATAGTTAGCTTACTTAAATCTAATCAAAAACAACCTCATCAATAACCCCACCACCAAGACAGTTTTCATCTTGATCATACAACACAACAAATTGACCTGGAGTCACTGCACGTTGTTTTTCATAAAATACAACCTTAACTTTATTATCAATAATTTGAACATTAACCTTTTGATCCGGCTGTCTGTATCTAAACTTTGCAAAACAATCAAAATTTTTATTTGCGGGTATTTGTGGAATCCAGTTAAAATCAGTTGCAACCAACCAAGAGCTAAACAACTTATCATCTTCACCTTGACTAACAATAAGCTTGTTATTCTTTACATCTTTAGCTAGAACAAACCACCTTTCACCGTTTCCGCCACTTTTACCACCTATTTTAAGGCCTTTTCTTTGGCCTAGCGTGTAATAAAGCACTCCATCGTGTGTTCCAACAACCTCACCATGCACGTCTACAATGTCGCCCTTTTTAGCAGGTATATATTGTGATAAAAATTTTTTAAAATTTCTTTCACCAATAAAACACACTCCGGTGCTATCTTTCTTTTTAGCATTTACTAGGTCATTTTCTAAAGCAATTTTTCTTACTTCTGTTTTTTCAATATCCGCCAACGGAAAAATAACAGATGACAATTGATGTTGTGAAAGTTGATTTAAAAAGTAGCTTTGATCTTTAGATTTGTCTTTTGATTTTTTTAAATAAAACAAACCATCTTTTTGTTCTACTTTACAATAGTGACCAGTTGCAATATAATCTGCACCCAGCATTTTTGCATAATTTAAAAAGGGACCAAATTTAATCTCTCTGTTACATAAAACATCTGGATTAGGAGTTCTACCTTTTTTATATTCACTTAAAAAATTTGAAAATACTCTTTCCAAATATTCTTTTGCAAAATTAACAGAATAGTAAGGTATGCCTATTTTATCACATACCCTTCTTACATCTTCATAGTCTTCAGTTGCTGTACATACGCCGCTATCATCTTTTTCTTCCCAGTTGTCCATAAACAAACCGATTACATTATAGCCTTGCTCTTTTAGTAACAAAGCAGCAACTGAACTATCAACACCACCGCTCATACCAACAACAACTGTTTTTTTACTCTTATCTTGCATTTTATTTTTCTTCCCTTAATGGTTCATCACATTTTGGACAAATGTCTTCACCCTCATATACTCTAACAGAAGTGCCACAGCTAGCACATACAATTGTTATTTTTTTTCGTTTGCCTTTTGGCTTATTCTCTACCTGTTCTGATTTAGGTTCTTCTTTATCCTCTTCTACAATATCTTTATTGCTAGACGTTTTGTCTGATTTGTCTTCATTGTTTTTTGCAACCCTTAAAACATCTTCTACAATATCTTGATTTAATGAATTTGCAATAAGTTCTTCATCTATTGAAATTGGAACTTTAAATTTGTTTGTTATAATATAAAAAATCGACACTATATATGTAATAAAATAAATTGTTGCCGGTAAAACTAGTGCCCACATTAAAAAAAATAAATATTCATGATTAAACCAAGACATTGGCAAAAAGGCTGCAATTTGTAAACTTGCAGCAGAAATAATGCCATATGTAAACATTTTATATCTGCCAACTTTTGCATAATGAACACCAAAATATCCAAAAAAAACAGCAACAAAAAATAACTTCCATTTGTTAACATCTTTTGGAAGCACAGTATTCATAATAACTTTGTTGTATTCTTTTTTTCTAATATTCTTTTTTGCAGCAGCGTTTGTTGCTTTTGTTAGCCTTGAAAAAATTAATCCACAATTTTCACACCTATCTTCAAATAACGGCGTTTTTGTATCACATCTTGGGCATTTTTTAAATTCTTTTCTTTTCATATAACTAATATATCAAATAGTTAAAATAAAGTCA
>JAFQOM010000091.1 GCA_017403205.1 Clostridia bacterium
AGAAGGAAATAAAGAAAGAATCCAAGGCTATGAAGGCACTGTTATCGCAAAAAGAAACGGTGGCGTAAGAGAAACTTTTACAGTTAGACGTGTTTCTTTTGGCGTTGGCATCGAAAGAACATTCCCTCTACACAGCCCAAAAATCGATAAAATCGAAGTTTTGAAAAAGGGTAAAGTTAGAAGAGCAAAATTGTTCTACCTTCGTGATCTTAGCGGCAAAGCAACAAACATTAAAGAGCTTAGATAATTTTAAAACCTGTAAGATGGATCTTACAGGTTTTTTATTTTTATTTTATAATTAAAGCTGTTTTTAAACTATGTTTTATTTTTTTGTAAAAATTGTTTGAAAATAGTTTTATTTATATATATAATTTTTATTATAAACGCTTTTTATAAATTAAAATGAGGTGTTATAAATGCTTTCAATCATAAATTCTTTTGGGTTAAATGGATTAAACGGTTATAAAATCAACGTTGAAGTTGATGTAAACAAGGGCTTGCCGTCATATGATGTAGTGGGGCTTGCTGATACTGCTATAAAAGAGTCAAAACAAAGGGTGGTATCAGCCATTAAAAATCAAGGGTTTTTATTCCCTATAGAAAAGCTTGTTATTAATTTAGCTCCGGCAAACACAAAAAAAGAAGGATCTTTTTACGATTTACCAATAGCGGTAGGGCTTCTTAGTGCAACAAATCAAATAACCATGCCAAAAGCATTTCTTAATGATTTTTCTTTTTTAGGCGAATTATCACTAGATGGTTCTATAAGAAGAATTAATGGGTTGTTGCCTATGCTTATAACAGCAAGAGAGTTGGGTATAAAAAAAATCTTAATTCCTTATGATAATCAAAAAGAAGCAAGTTTTATTGATGGGATTGAAGTATACGCTGTTAAAAATTTAAAAGAGGTTGTTTTGTTTTTAAATGGCGAAAAGCAATTAATACCTATCACAAAATTGGATTTTGATATTATTAAATCAAATTTTAGTTCCACAAAAGATTTTAATCAAGTAAAGGGTCAGGCAAGTGCTAAAAGAGCATTGGAAATTTGCGCAGCAGGCGGGCACAATGTTTTAATGATTGGTCCTCCTGGAAGTGGAAAAACTATGCTTGCAAGGGCATTCCCTACAATTTTGCCAGATTTAACTTTTGATGAGGCTATAGAATCTACAAAAATTCATAGTGTGGCGGGGGTTTTAGATAGCAAAAAAGGTTTTATATCATCTAGACCATTTAGGGCCCCTCATCACACATCAACAACAGTTTCTTTAACAGGTGGTGGAAACAAGGCAAAGCCTGGCGAAGTTAGTCTTGCTCATAATGGTGTTCTGTTTTTAGATGAAATGCCAGAATATTCTAGGGCTTCTATTGAAGCGTTAAGGCAGTCTTTAGAAGATGGATCAATTACTATTTCTCGCAATGCTCAAACAGTAGAATATCCAGCAAACTTTATTTTAATTGCAAGTATGAACCCATGTCCTTGTGGCAATTATGGCTCAACAACAAAACAATGCAAATGCTCGCCAAGTCAAATATCAAAATATTTAAACAAAATAAGCGGGCCTATTATGGATAGAATTGACCTATATATTGAAGTTGACAGTGTAGAATACGATGACTTAAAATCAACAGCAGAAGAAGAGTCTTCAGCGCAAATTAAATCAAGGGTTGATAGGGCAAGAACTGTTCAAACAAATAGATACAAGGGCAGCGGAATTTATAGCAATAGTAAAATGGATAATAATCACATAAAAAATTATTGCAAATTATCTAGCGAATGCGAGCAAATATTAAAATTAGCTTTTGAAAACCTAAATCTATCTGCTAGGGCCTATAATAGAATTTTAAAAGTATCTAGAACCATAGCAGATTTAGATGGGAATACAGAAATATTGCCAGAGCACATTGCAGAGGCTATAAGCTATAGAAGTTTAGATGAAAAATATTGGATATAAAAATTAATAAGGAACTTTAAATGGATAAAATTGATAAAGCAGTTGTTTTTTTAGATAGTTTTGATTTTGCTACTTATAAAAAGAAGCAAAAGGTTTTAGAGTTAATTAAAAACCCTGAAGATCTTTTAGATGCAGAAAAATTGCAACAAAACAAATCAGAATTATTAAATATTTTTTCTAATGACGAATATATAATCCTTTTAAACGGTGTAAAAAACAATAATTTAAATTTAATAGAAAAATCATTAAACATGCTAAAAATAAATGCAATTTCAATATTTTCTAGTTTATATCCACTTTCACTTAAAAACATAGATACACCACCTCTAGTTATTTATTACAAAGGAGACATATCTCTTTTAAAAACAAATTGTTTTGCCATAGTAGGCTCTAGGCATATAACAAATTACGGTAAAGTTGTTACAGAAAAGTTTGCTAAAGAACTTAGCTTATCAAATTTTACAATAGTAAGTGGTTTAGCAGCCGGCGTTGATACAGTTGCTCATAAATCAACATTAACTAACGCTGGCAAAACTATAGCAGTTTTGGCAGGGGGTCTTGATGAAATTTATCCATCCTCAAATACAACACTAGCAAATGATATTGTAGCAAGTGGAGGATTGTTAATTTCAGAAACAAGGCCACACAAAAAGGCTGATATGTATATGTTCCCAATCAGAAACAGAATAATTTCAGCCATAAGTAAAGGAATTTTAATAACAGAAGCACAAGAAAAATCTGGTGTAATTCACACAAAAAACTATGCGCTTGAGTATGGTAAAGATGTTTTTGCCGTGCCAGGAAATATAACAAGCATTGCAAGTGTTGGTGCAAATAGGATGATTGCAAATGGTCAAGCAAAAGCAGTTACATCTTTGCAAGATATTTTGGATGAATACAACATGGTTTGTGTGCAAAAAAAACAAAAGACGGAAAATTATTCTATGTTAGATATGCTTGTTGTAGATTGTTTAAAACAAGGGCCAAGAACATTTCAAGAGTTGGTTGATTTGACAAAATTAGAGGCTAAAACGCTTAACAGTTTGTTGACAACGCTTTTAATTCGTGGAATAATTAAAAAACTTGCTGGAAATGTTTACCATTTAATTTAATTGGCAATATACGCCATTTTAAAAAGATATTACATTTATTTAAAAAGGATTTTACATGAAATTAGTTATTATTGAAGGTCCAGGTAAAAGAGAAACTTTAAAAAAATATTTGGGTGCAGAATATGATGTTGTTGCTACAAAGGGGCATATTAGAGACTTGCCAGTTAAAGGCATTGCTATTGATATTAGTTCTAACTTTGAACCTAAATATGAAATTATGTCAGGCAAAGAAAGCATTATAAAAGAATTAAAAACAAAAAGCGCTAAAGCAGAGCAAGTTCTGCTTGCAACTGACCCTGATAGAGAGGGAGAGGCAATTTCTTGGCATATAGAGAAAATATTAAATATTGATGAAAATGAGCCATGTAGAATAGAATTTAACGAAATTTCTAAAAATGTAGTTAATGAGGCTGTAAAAAATCCACGCAAAATTAATATGGACTTGGTTCATGCTCAACAGGGTAGACGTGTTTTAGATAGATTGGTTGGTTATAAAATTTCACCTATTATATGCAAAAAAATCAAACCAAATTTAAGCGCTGGTCGAGTGCAATCGGTTGCACTTAAGTTATTGGTAGATAGAGAGAAAGAAATTACATCATTTAAACCAAAAGAATATTGGGTAGTATCTGCATTCTTATCAAAAGACAATATAAAATTTAAAACAATATTAGCTACAAAAAATTCTAAAAAGTTTGTTCCAGATAATGAGCAACAAACAAATGAGGTTTTAGATTATTTAAAAAATCAAGATTTTGTTGTAGGCGACGTTAAAAAAACAGTTACAAAATCAGCACCACCACCTCCATTTATTACAAGCACAATGCAACAAGACGCTTTAAATAAAATAGGATTGTCTATTGCTCAAACTACAAAAGCGGCCCAAGTTTTGTATGAAGGCGTTGAGTTGGGTGCAGAAGGTAAAACAGCTTTGATTACTTATATAAGAACAGACTCAACTCGCGTGAGCCCTGAAGCACAAAAAAAGGCAAGAGAATTTATTGTTGCAAATTATGGCAACGATTACGCTCCTGCAACTTTTAACAGTTTTAAATCAAAGAAAAATGCACAGGATGCCCACGAGGCTATAAGACCTATTTCCTTAGAACGTACCCCAGAATCTGTAAAACAATTTATGTCAGCAGATAACTATAAATTGTATAAACTTATTTACGAACGTTTTGTGGCAAGTCAAATGACCCCAGCTACTTATGACTCGATGACAGTTAATATTAACGCTGGAGAATATGGTTTTAAAGTAAGTGGCAAAACTCCATTGTTTGCAGGTTTTACAAGGGCTTATAAAGTTTATGAAGAAACAACTGAGGAAGATCAAAACTCAACTAATGCAAAATTGCCAAAATTAGATGTAGGCGATAAATTAATTTGTGAGCAAACAACAAAAGAACAAAAATTTACAAAACCACCTGTAAGATATACAGAGGCAACATTAATTAAAACCATGGAAGAAAAGGGTATAGGTAGGCCTGCTACATATGCACCAACCATTTTGGTTTTACTAAACAGACAATATATGCAAAAAGAGTCAAAATATTTGGTTCCTACAGAACTTGGTACAACAGTAACAGAGTTTTTAGAAAAATATTTTGAAGATATTATGGATATTAAATTTACAGCACAAATGGAAGATAACTTAGACGAAATAGCAGAAGGCAAAAAACAATGGCAAGATGTTATCAAAAATTTTTATGGCGATTTTGAAAAACAGGTTATTTATGCTGTAAGAGGATCAAAAAAGGTAAGCGTTCCACTTGAAGTAAGTGAAGTTATTTGTGAAAAGTGCGGCGCAAAAATGGTTGTAAGAGAAGGCAGAACTGGAAAGTTTTTAGCATGTCCAAACTTTCCAACCTGCAGAAATATAAAAAGCATAGATCCACCAAAGCAAGCAGTTTGCTCTTGCCCTGTTTGTGGAAAAGAGGTTTTTGAAAGAAAAACAAGAACCGGCAAACTTTTTTATGGATGTAGCAGCTATCCAACATGCAATTTTGCTAGTTGGGATAAACCAACTAACTTAAAATGTCCAACATGCAAACAATATCTAACTGTTAGAGAAAGTAAAACATCCTCATTTTTTAAATGTTCAAATAAAGATTGCTCTTTTTCTAAAACAGAAACAAAAGAAAAAGAAGAAAAATAATTAAAAGGAAAGTGCGTAAAATTAAATGCAAAAAGTAAGTATAATAGGTGCGGGGCTTGCCGGTTGTGAAGCCTGTTATCAATTGGCCAAACGCGGTGTTAATGTAGATTTGTATGATATAAAGCCAAGCAAAATGACACCCGCTCACTCTAATCCTAATTTTGCAGAAATTGTATGTAGTAATAGTTTAAAATCAACAGATCTTTCAACAGCTTCTGGCGTGTTAAAAGAAGAATTAACATTACTAGATAGTTTAATTTTAAAAACGGCAAAAGAGTGCTCAGTTCCTGCTGGTAGCGCATTGGCAGTAGACAGAGACCTCTTTGCAGAAAAAATAACAAAAACAATTAAATCTTTTAAAAATGTAAATTTTATTTCAAAAGAAGTTACTTCATTGCCAGATGGTATAGTTATTTTGGCAACGGGACCACTTACTACAAATAATTTAGCAAACGATTTAGCAAAAACATTTAATTTAGATTCGCTTTATTTTTATGATGCTTCTAGTCCAATTGTAGAATACAGCTCTATTGATAAAAATAATAGTTTTATAAAAGATAGATACGATAAAGGTTCGGGTGATTATTTAAATTGTCCTATGACTAAAGAAGAATATTTAGCTTTTTACAACGAACTTATAAATGCTAAAACAGTTGAATTAAAGTCTTTTGAAAAAAAAGAAATTTTTGAAGGTTGTATGCCAATTGAGGTTATGACAAAGCGAGGCGAAGATAGTCTTAGATATGGCCCATTAAAACCAGTTGGATTAAATCACCCAATAACAAACGAAAAATATTATGCTGTAGTTCAATTAAGAAGAGAAGATAACAATCAAAACTTGTTTAACTTAGTAGGTTTCCAGACAAACTTGACTTTTGGGGAGCAAAAAAGAGTATTTAGCTTAATTCCTGGGCTAAAAAATGCTAATTTTGTAAAGTACGGTGTAATGCACCGCAACACATATATAAACGCACCAAACATACTTTTAGATACGTTTCAAACCAAACAAAACAAAAACTTATTTGTTGCTGGTCAATTAAGTGGTGTTGAGGGATATATGGAAAGTACAGCGTCAGGCTTAATATCCGGTATTAATGCTTATTTGTTGCTTAATAAAAAAAATCCTATATCACTAAACAAAAACACAATGTTGGGTGCTATTGCAAATTTTATTACAAATACTAATTCAAAAAATTTTCAGCCAATGAATGCAAATTTTGGTATTTTACCTCCACTTGAAGTAAAAGAAAGGGATGATAAAAAAAGAAAATTATTATATGCTGAAAGAGCAATAGATTGTTTAAAAAATCAATTGCAGGAATATAAAGAAGATTTATAAATTTTATTTTTATAAAATTAATATATAAAAGAGAGGCTTATTATTATGGAAAACATGAGATCAACCACAATTGTTGCTGTTAAAAGAAATGGCAAAACAGCTATTGCTGGCGATGGGCAAGTAACAGTAGGAGAAAAATTTATTGTAAAAAACAATGCAGTAAAGGTAAGAAGAATTTATAACGATAAAGTAGTTATAGGATTTGCTGGTTCTGCTGCAGATGCTTTTAGCTTATCTAATAAATTTGAAGAACTTTTGCAAAAATTTAGCGGAAATTTAATGAGAAGCGCTGTAGAGCTTGCAATCGGCTTTAGAGAAGACAAATATGCTAGAAAATTAGACGCTTTAATGCTTGTTGCAGATAAAGATAATTTGTTATATGTTTCAGGCAACGGAGATGTTTTTGAGCCAGAATATGGTGTTGCTGCTATTGGCAGTGGTGAGTTTTATGCACTTGCTGCGTCTAGGGCTTTAATCGAAAACACAGATCTTTCTGCACGTGACATTGCATTAAAGGCGTTAAAAATAACAAGCGATATTTGTGTATTTACAAATGGCAATGTAACAATAGAGGAGGTTTAACAAAATGAATTTAACACCAAAACAAATTGTTAGCGAATTAGATAAATATATTATAGGCCAAGATAAAGCAAAAAGAGCTGTTGCTGTTGCACTTAGAAATAGATATAGAAGAAGTAAATTAACCCGCCAAATGCAAGAAGAAATAACACCAAAAAACATTATAATGAAAGGCCCAACAGGTGTTGGCAAAACAGAGATTGCAAGAAGATTAGCAAAACTTGTTAAAGCTCCTTTTGTAAAAATAGAGGCAACAAAATATACTGAAGTTGGTTACGTCGGTCGTGATGTTGAAAGTATGGTAAGAGATTTGGTTGAAGCCTCTGTAAGACTTGTAAAAGATGAAAAATATAACGAAGTTAATGAAAAGGTTAAACCAAATGTAGATAAACGCCTTTTTGATTTAATTTATCCAATTAAACGTCAATCATTAAGTGGCGTTGATGTTAACGGAGAAGAGTTTAAGCAATTTATTAATAAAAATTTGCTTGATGGCACGTATGACGAAGATGTTGTTGAACTTGAAGTTAAAGAGGCTCCAAAATCATTTGAGATGATGCCAGGTGCAAATGCTATGGAAATTAATCTTGAAGATATGTTAGGTGGTATTTTTCCTGCAAAACGCAAAA
>JAFQOM010000092.1 GCA_017403205.1 Clostridia bacterium
AGGCACCACCCAGATTCGGACTGGGGATAAAGGTTTTGCAGACCTCTGCCTTACCACTTGGCTATGGTGCCATATAAAAAAAAATGGTGGGAACAGTAGGACTCGAACCTACGACACCCTGCTTGTAAGGCAGGTGCTCTAGCCAACTGAGCTATGCTCCCACATGGAGCGGAGGACGGGATTCGGACCCGCGACATTCGCCTTGGCAAGGCGACGCTCTACCACTGAGCCACCCCCGCGTATATTTACACGCGCATTTACTAAATGCTTAATAAATATACCAAATAGAAAAACATTAGTCAAGAACTTTTTTAAACTTTTTTTAAGTTTTTTAAAAAAAATTTTCATTACTTTTTTATATGAATTTTACAACAATTTTGTTAACAAAAATATTAAATTTTTAAGTAACAAAAAAATTATTTCTAAAAATAAAGGCAACCAGCACAAAGCTAATTGCCTTTATTTAAGATTGATATTTTTTTGGGTTTTAACCTACAAAAAACTTTCTAAGCAAAATTTACTTGCAACAGGTTGTTCCTTTTTTTGACGCTCTGCTACGCATTTTTGTACCTTTGCTAGATGATGCTTTTGTTGCTCTTGCCATTAAAAAAATATCCTCCTTTTAAAAGTTTGTTAAGACCTAAAAACTTAACTTTTTTAATATTTTATATCTTAACAATGTTATTATGTGTAGAGTAATAAAAACAATACGCTTTTATTTTTTACAAATTATTCCATACAACATTAAAACTATCATCAACAAAAAATTCACCAAAGCTTAATTTAAGTTGCTCATTATCAATTAATGCTTTTTGAAACTCGCCCAAAACAAGACTAAGTTTTTTATTATAACTATTTAACACATTTTCAATTTTAAAATTTACACCATAATTAGGGCCAGTTGAAAAAATTATATTAGCAATTCCATAATTATCCTGTATACATAATTTAACAACATCCATTGATTGTAATTCAAATTGATCTAATACATTTTTTGTATTGACCATGCTTTTTAAAAGTAAATTATTTTCGGTTAAAAACTGCCCTTCATTAAAGGCTGACGGCAATATTTGAAACAATTCAAAAAAATCTATTTCTTGTCCATAGTAAGACATGGCACAAATTTCTATTAATTTTTGAGGGGCTTGGTCAGTTATCTTTAAAATTTTAAATTCTTCATCCAAAATATAATAATTTTTATTTGATAAAATGTAATAACATGGTTTACGCTCATACACATTAAAAACTAGTTTATTTGGATAAACGCGATAAACACTTAAAAGCTTTGCACATGGATTTTTAAACTCAAAATCTTCAAAATATTTGTCTGTTTTTATTAAAAATATAGAAGTGCCAAAATCCAACTTTGCCACTTCCGTTAAATTTTCAATTTCTGCTTTAGATGTATAAATCAGGTTTGTTTTTATGTCAATTTTATTATTGTTTTTATCAAAAAAACAAACTTCTACACTTTTTATTTTAAAAAAAGAGGAAGTAGCAAGCAAAAAACAAAACAATATCATAAACATAAAAAACACAACAAAAATACGCCTTTTTGCCATAAAAACATCCTACTTTTTATAAATTACTTTTATTTTAAATCCTTTGTATATCAGCCCCCAATTTTTTAAAAGCCTTTTCTAAAAATTCATAACCCCTATCAATATTTTTTATATTATGTACAATTGTTGTTCCTTCTGCCACAAGACCTGCAATCGTTAAAGCAGCACCTGCCCGCAAATCACTGCAACTAACCTCTGCGCCATACAGTTTTTTAACGCCAGTTACATAGGCTGTTCTATCTTGAACAGATATATCTGCCCCCATTTTAACAAGTTCTGGAACATGTTTAAACCTTGTTTCAAATAGGTTTTCTGTTATCATACATGTTCCATTGCTTATTGACTGCAAAACCAATGCTTGAGGTTGCAAATCTGTTGGAAAACCAGGATAAGGCAAAGTTTGAAGTTTTTTAAAACTTTTTAATCTTCCGTGCGAAACTATTTTTATACTATCACTTTTTATGTCAAATTTACATCCACTTGTTTTTAATTTAGAAATTATTGACGAAATATGACTACTTTCTACATTTTTAACCAAAACTTCTCCGCCACAGCAAGCAACCGCTATAAGATATGTACCGGCTATTATTCTATCTGGAATTGGCTTATACTCAACCGATCCTAATTTTTTAACCCCCTCAATATTTATAGTATCACTTCCAGCCCCAGTTATTTTCGCACCCATTTTGTTTAAAAAGTTTTGCAAGTCTATAATTTCGGGCTCTTTTGCTGCGTTATGTATTTTAGTTGTCCCCTTTGCCAAAACCGCTGCCATCATTATGTTTTCTGTAGCACCAACACTTGGGTAATCTAAATGAATTTCATCCCCCGTTAAAATTTGCGCTTCGCAATTAATTAGACCATAACTTTCAGAAATTTTTGCATTTAACGACCTTAATCCCTTTAAATGCAAATCTATTGGCCTTGCCCCTATGTCACACCCTCCAGGGTAACACACAATTGCTTTTTTAAGGCGCGCCAAAATTGGCCCCAACAAAAAAATTGACGACCTTATTTTGTGCGCTAAATCAGTTGAAATTTGACACTTTGAAATAGTTTTACAATTTATAACAATGTCTTTTTTGTTTTTAACAATTTTAGCACCTAAATCAGATAAAATTTCAAGCATGTTGTTAATATCTTCAAAATTTGGGCAATCTTTTAATTTTACAACCCCACTAGATAAAACACACCCTGCCAATATGGCAAGATATGCATTTTTTGCACACGGAACATCAACCTCGCCAAACAAAGGTTTTCCGCCATTAATTATGTATTTTTCCATAAAAGTAAACTCCGCTTTATATTACATTTTATGGCAAATAATAATTATATGTGCAAAGCCTAAAAGCAAACACAAGTTTATAAATAAATATTAACTATAAAAAACATATATCCTATAAAAAATCATACTGCTATATATTAAGCAAAACAACATTAAAATTACATAGTAGTTAAATTACGCCATCAAATAAAAGCACTATTGCTACACATAAAAAATGACTAAGCATTTTTGCTTAGCCATTTATATTTGTTAATTTTACTCAGGTTCAAACTTTATAGTAGCATTTAACAAATAGTCATTTGAGCTACCTATATCTATTTTTTCCCACTCTTCTTGTGTCCCCTTAAACACAACTTCTGTTAAACCTGTGCAGTTATAAAATGCTTCATCTCCTATACTTGTTACACTGTTTGGGATTATTATACTTGTTAACCCTCTGCATCTATAAAATGCATCAGATCCTATGCTTGTTACACCTTCTAAAAGTGTTACACTTGTTAAGCCTGTGCAGTCAAAAAATGCAAGAGATCCTATACTTGTTACACTGCTTGGGATTGTTATGCTTGTTAAACCTGTGCAGCCAGAAAATGCAGCCTCTCCTATGCTTGTTACACCTTCTAAAAGTGTTACACTTGTTAAACCTGTGCAGTCACAAAATGCATGATCTCCTATGCTTGTTACACTGCTTGGGATTGTTATTCTTGTTAAACCTGTGCAGTCATAAAATGCATGATATCCTATTCTTGTTACACTGCTTGGGATTGTTATGCTAGTTAAGCCTGTGCAGTAAGCAAATGCCTCACCTTCTATGCTTGTTACACTGCTTGGGATTGTTATACTTGTTAAACCTGTGCAGTAGCAGTAAGCAAATGCCCGAGATCCTATGCTTGTTACGCTGTTTGGGATTATTATTCTTGTTAAATCGCAGTAAACAAATGCAGAATCTCCTATACTTGTTACACTGTTTGGGATAATTGTTGTGTTACATCCAAATAATAATCTGTTTGCTGCTGTAAGTATTATTGCATTGCAATTGTTTCTGCTATCATAAACAGTGTTACCCTCATCAACAATAATGCTTGTTAAACCTGCGCAGCCAGAAAATGCAGAGGATCCTATGCTTCTTACACTGCTTGGGATTGTTATGCTTGTTAAGCTTGTGCAGTCTTCAAATGCAAAAGATCCTATTCTTGTTACACTGTTTGGGATTATTATACTTGTTAACCCTCTGCATCTATAAAATGCATAATCCGCTATGCTTGTTACACCCTCAGAAAGCACTACAGTTAAGTTTTTGCATAAACCAAATATATCTGACATAAATTTTACAACATTTGAGATTGTTATTGTTAAGTCTGTGCAGCCTTCAAATGCATAATCTCCTATGCTTGTTAGACTGTTTGGTATTGTTATTGTTAAACCTGTGCAGTCTAAAAATGCATAACCTCCTATGCTTGTTACGCTGTTTGGGATAATTGTTGTGCTACATCCAGATATCAATCTGTTTGTTGCGGTCTCTATTATTGCATTGCAATTGTTTCTGCTATCATAAACAGTGTTACCCTCATCAACAATAATGCTTGTTAAACCTGCGCAGCCAGAAAATGCAAAAGATCCTATGCTTGTTACGCTGCTTGGGATTGTTATGCTTGTTAAGCCTGTGCAGTCTCTAAATGCATAAGATCCTATGCTTGTTACACCCTCAGAAAGCACTACAGTTAAGTTTTTGCATCCATCAAATATATTTGACATATTTGTTGCAATGCTTGAGATTGTTATTGTTAAGCCTGTGCAGCCTTCAAATGCATAATCTCCTATGCTTGTTAGACTGTTTGGTATTGTTATTGTTAAACCTGTGCAGCCAGAAAATGCAGAAGGTCCTATGCTTGTTACACTGTTTGGGATAATTGTTGTGCTACATCCAGATATCAATTTGTTTGTTGCTGTATCTATTATTGCATTGCAATTATTTCTGCTATCATAAACAGTGTTGCCCTCATCAACAAAAATAGTTGTTAAACCTGTGCAGCCAGAAAATGCAGAATTTTCTATGCTTGTTACACTACTTGGGATTGTTATGTTTGTTAAACCTGTACAATCTCTAAATGCAGAAGATTCTATGCTTGTTACGCCGTTTGGTATTATTATGCTTGTTAAACTTGTGCAGCCTTTAAATGCAGCAACTCCTATGCTTGTTACACTGCCTGGGATTGTTATGCTTGTTAAGCCTGTGCAATCTTCAAATGCCCAGCCTCCTATGCTTGTTACACTGTTTGGGATTGTTATGCTTGTTAAGCTTGTGCAGCCAATAAATGCAGCATTTTCTATACTTGTTATAAAATTTGGCACTTCAAAATTAGAAATAGTTGTTGATTTAAACTTAGTTAAGGTTGAGCCATCAGTTGTATAATCTTCTGTCCACTTTGCATATAAGTTGATTTCGCCATGACTTCCTGTTGGGATTTGTGTTATGTAATTGTTAGAAAATTGTGCATCTGTATACCAACCCGCAAAACCATAGTCTGATTTTGTAGGGTTGTAAAGAGTAATTGATGGTGAATTTATATTATATTGCAAAACGTTATTGCTTGCGTTGTTTGTTCCGCCATTTAAATGATAATTAATTTGATAATTAGCAATATTAAATTTTGCATATACGTTAACATCTTCAGTTAAATCTTTGTTTAAAAATGTTGTGCTGGTAAATAAAGTTGTAAAATCTTGATCTAAATACCAACCCTCAAAATCATAACCAACTTTTTGGGGATCTTGCGGCAAAGTAATAGCCTCGTTGCCATATGTTTGATTGGTTGAATAGGTTTGACCATCAACTATGTAACAAATTGTATGCTTTTGTTTAATGCAACCGGTAAACAAAGCAACCGAAAACAAAAAACATATGCTGCATACAAATAACAAAATTTTCTTTTTCATATTTATTTTCTCCCAACAATATATATTTTAAGCAATTATAACTTATTTCTTCATAATCTGTCAAAAAATATTAATATAATTAAAAAAACAAGCATATGTTTTTAGCTTGCTTTTTTTTTGTTGTTTTTTAACACATTTACTTTAAAATTGACATAATTTTTAGTGCATGTTTAGCTTTGTTTATAACATCACATATTTTGTGAATCTTCTAAATTCTCTACTTGAATTAAGCTGCTTTGATATGCTAAATAATTAAACATGTTCATAAATATAGACTCTACCTCTGGAACATTGCTGCCGCTATTGCAAAAACAGATTGAACAGCCAATGTGAGGATACGTCCATGCACTTTGATTTTGGTTTTTAATAAAATCAATTTGAAAGGCGTCTTCTTGTTTTTGTATTTTTAAAATATTTGCCTCGTCTGGGTGCCAATCTTCACTAATATACGTAATTGTATTATCCTTTAAAACTGGTTGATATTTATCATCATTTTGTTTAACAGCTGTAAATAATTGTTCAAAAACGCCAAAAGTTAGTTGGTCTGTTTTGTCAATTTCAAATGATGTGCATTTTTTATAATTTTGTGGCAACCAAAATAAATCTAAATTACCCGCAACTGTCATAATAAAAGAGTTGCCGTTTTTATCAATTATTTTTAGGTCATAATACCCTTCTTTGCCGTATCTTGGCTGCTTTGTTATCATAAATAATTATCCTCAGTTGTAATGTAGCATAAATATATTTAAATGTAAATAGCATTAAAAAACTCATATTTTTTTGTAGGTTTTATATTTTGTTTAAAGCATGATTAGAAAAACAATATATTTTGCTTTGCTTATCAATATTTAATAAAACACCAATAGCTGACATAAAAACAATTATGCTAGTTGAGCCAGCACTTATAAATGGAAGCGGTAAACCTGTTGGTGGGATTGAACCAGACACAACTGCTATGTTTAATAATGTTTGAACAATAATAACCGCAGTAATTCCTGCCGCCAAATAACAACCGAATTTGTTTTTTGAATTAATTGCAATTTTTATACCGCAAATACAAATAATAAAATATATTAAAATGATTAAAATTGAACCTATCAATCCAAATTCTTCTGCAATCACACTAAATATAAAGTCGCTCTCTGCGAATGGTAAAAACAAATATTTTTGCCTAGAGTTAAACAACCCTACACCAAACAAACCGCCACTGCCTATTGAAAAAAAGGATTGAATTAATTGATAACCCTCCCCTTTTGGACTTGCCCAAGGATTTATAAACGCCATTAAGCGTAAAAGCCTGTATGGCTCGATTATAATTAAAATTGGCAAAAGACATAAGGCTGGTATAAGCAAGCAAAAAAATTGTTTTTTTGATAATCCCCCAGCATAAAGCATTATAAAAACAACAAGCCCAACACAAACTGTAATTGACATATTAGGCTCTGTTATAATTAACAAACAAATTGTTGCGCCCGCTAATAAAACTGGTAGTATACCTTTAAATGTTTTAACCTGATCTGTTTTTTTTGATAAATGTGTTGCTGCAAACATAACAAAGGCAAATTTTGCAATTTCGCTTGGTTGAATAGTAAAGCCTGGCAATCTAATCCATCTTTTTGCACCATAATTTTCTACCCCTATACCAGGTATAAACACCAAAACAAGCAAAATAATGCTGGCAATAAACAATAAATTTGAAAATTTTTGCAGTTTATTGTAATCGATTTTTGAAAACAAAATCATAAAAATTAGCCCAATAAAAAAGCCAAATGCCTGTTTTATTAAAAAAAAATAAGGATTATTATAATTTTTTTGAGC
>JAFQOM010000093.1 GCA_017403205.1 Clostridia bacterium
GACGTTCAGAGTAACGAAAAACCAACTTTTTATTCTTTATACGGTCGCGTATCATTTTTTCAGGAGCGGAACCTGTAATAACAACATCTGCGTTATTTATCAACTCTAAACATTGGTAATAAGATTGTTTGCTTTCATATGCGCGTTTTAAATACGAACAAGAATATTGTTTCCATCCAAGAGCGATTCTTGCCTTATTCATAGGTATAGTTTCAATAAACGTATATCCGTCTCCAATAATTTTGTAAAGTTCATCGGATAAATGTTTTTGGTGATGATTAAAATAATTGGAAACAAAAACAATCTTTTTTACAGCCATCATTTTAAAACAACTCCTATTTTTTGTTTAAAGCGATAAAAATCGCCAAGTACAATACCCCAAAACATTGCCATTTGTAAAAACCATGTATTAACGACAATTACCATACCGAAAGAAGAGGTGATAAAAAAGATAATTAATGAAGTTCCGTAAGCAATGGTATATTCGTATTTGTTTTTTTTCATTTTGAAATATTCAAAAATGAGGAGATAACACATTATACAATAACTAATACTACCTAAAAATCCATAATTATAGAAAATTTGCATTAAATCATTGTGGTAATAAGGACTAACGTTTCCATGGCCAAAAATATATTCAAGGATCGTAGAATTATTAATATCAATAAAAAATTGATTCCATCTTTCTGTTCTACCGCCTCCTCCAGTTGTCCAAATAGATAAGAGTCTATCTAACCAATCTAAGTTTGCATAATGTTTTATAACTTGTGTATATAAAAGGATCGCAACCGTAATTCCGATTATAACAGCCAAAATCGTATTGAGTAATTTTTTAAAATTTTTTGTTGAGCTTTTTATAAAAAATATTGTATAATATAAAAAACAAACAACAAAAGCAAGTAATGCCGTTCTTTTATTGGAAGTCAAAATTGCGATAAAAACAAGACCTGCTCCTATCATTTGTACCGATGTGCGTTTTTCCAAACAAATAAATGGAATAAAATATAAAAGATAAAAAATAGGATTCAGTGTTTTTAAAGCAGTTTCTGTTTGATTATCATTTACAAGGAAAATAAAAGAAATAACACAGGCAGGAATAGCAATCCACAAAGAATGGATAAAAAATCGAGAAACACCATATTTTTTTGAGTCATAAAAGAAAACAATAAAAAGAGCAAACCATAATACTACGTAAACACAAGAAGAAATGAGAGAAAAAAGAGAAGTTTGCTGAAATAAGGTAAAAAGAAAACTGTAAACGGCCAAAAATGCACTGATTTGTAATACTAAAGGTTTTTTGGGTAATTTTGTTAAAAAAATAAAAGCTGCAGTTAATACGGTTAAGGGATAAATAATGATAGCCGGTTTAAAAGATTCCGCACCGCCCCCCCAGACAAACGCATTGATATAATAATAAATACTGATAATAAGTGTGAGGAAAACAATGGTAGTAAAAAAACCATTTTCTTTTTTAAAGGTCCATTTATCCATTAGTTTTTACCTCCATCAAATTTTTATATAATGTGATATACTCCTCAGTCATTCTACTTTTGTCATTTTTTTGTTTGCATTTTTCAATCGA
>JAFQOM010000094.1 GCA_017403205.1 Clostridia bacterium
GATACTATATCCCACTGAGCGGCATGAGCCAAGATGTAATTTATGATTTCTGAATTATTATTAGATAAGTTTTTTGAAATTGTTTTGTGAGATTTGTTTATATTTTTTGATAATATAAAATCAACAGCGTATCCAACAATAATTGCAACAATGAATTTAATTAAAATTAATGGTAATAATGATAAGGCTTTGTTAGGTGTTGTTAAAAGAAGAGGAATGGCTTCGTCGCTAGTGGCAATATAAACAGCTAAAAGAGTTCCTAGTTTTATTTTTTTCTGTGAGAATAAGTCTGTTGCAACAACTGAAAAACCGCATTGAGGAATTAAGCCGAAGCTTGCTCCAAACACGGTGCTCCATTTGTTTGATAAAAGGCGAGAGTGTTCAAGTTTTGTTGATGAATAAAATTCTATAATTTCAATTAAAATGTAAGCAACAAAAAGGAAGGGCAACAGAATTGCCGAATGTTTTAGTGTGTGCAATAAAATGTGTAGAATTTCTTCCATATAATCTCCAAATGAATTATAACATATATAAAAATATATGACTAGCAAATACATTTTATTAATATAAAATTTTAGTCAAAGTTTGTCAATAGTTTGAACATAAAATTTAGAATTAACCCTTAAATGTTTTACTTGGTTTTTTATTTATGATATAATAACAAAAATAAAAGTTTTGGAGTTTTTATGGAAGAAGTTTCAAATGAAAAAACTAAAAAATACTCTTTGGTAACTGGTGAAAAAATCAAGAAAAAAAGAGTTTCTAAGCTAAAGAAAGAGCATAAGAAGAAAACCAAGGAAGCTTTGCATGAAGAAAAAAAGTTTTCAAAGCGCAAAAAAAAGGTTGATAAAAAATTAAATAAGCAAAGTGTAACGATTGAATCGAAAACAATTTCTGGTGATGCTTCAAGTTTAGTTAATGAAGAAGCTGTGAAAGAGCTTAGTGCAACGGTTGTTAAAGAAGAACCAAGGCGTGAAGTTTTGGTTGTTAGAAAAACAGAAAAAGGTAAGCCTGTAACTAAAAAAAGAAAATTTATGAACCTTTTAAGTTATGCTTTAGTTGGTTTTGTTGCTATATTTTTTGGTTATATATCAGGGAATTTTTATGTTGCTAATTATTTAAACAAGGTTGATTATGGTGCTTTTAGTGAAGAATCCTTAAAAGATGATGCAAAAAGTGTTTATGAACTTGTTTATTCAAGAAATATAATGGATAGCACTGCAGGGGAATTATTCGTTGCAAGTGAGTATGTTTTAAATAATCAAGAATCTTATTATGCAACAACAAATGGTGCTATTCAACCAAGTATTGGTTCAAAACAAGATATTTGGGGTTATAAAAAGAAAACAGGAAACATTTTTGAGTGTGAAAGTGCTTCAAAAGGAATGCTTGCTTTAGCGGAAAAGTATTTTTATGATAGTGTAAGCAAAAAAGCAACAATTTTTAAAGCATCTAAGGTTGGTGATAAAACAACATCTTATCCAGAAAATCCAACTTGGGAGATGGAGTTAGATGCTTATAAAGAGGAGTATGGAACAAGTCCAGACGCTCCTGCAATTCCTTATATAATTTCATC
>JAFQOM010000095.1 GCA_017403205.1 Clostridia bacterium
ATATTAAATATTGCTTTGTTTGGAATATTTTACTTAATGATTAAATTATATACTTTAGGATCATTTTTATATGTTTTATTGGATATAGTTTTAATCGCACTTCTTTTGTGTGTTATAGCATTTAAATATACATTATTTTCTTGTTTTATGCCATCAATTGCAGTTTTAGATTGCAATGTTTTTAGGGCATTAGACAAAAATTTTAAGGTTGTATTTAAAAACTTTTTTAGAATTTTTTCTAATTGTATAACTCTTGTGTTAACTGCTTTGGTTGTTAACTTAATTTTCTGTGTATTTAGCTTTGGTGTTTCTTTGGTAGTTACATTGCCTTTAACGGCAGTTGTTTTTGTTATATTTCAAATGGTTAGCTATTTTTCTAGCTGTGGTATGCGTTTTTATGTGTATCCGGATATGTTTATTAGCCCTAAAAAGTTTGAAGAACAAGACAAAGTTAAAAAGGTTAAATACATTATTTAATGTCAAAAATATGCAAAACAATTTAAATTTTGCAAATGATTTTTGTTAAAATATTAAATAATATTTTTGTGTTAAAATTTTAAAAGAGATCATATTTATGTAAAAAATTTTTACATAATTTTTAATTTATGTTTATTTATATTAGTCATTTTAAATTATATAGGGAGAGACTTATTTTATGGAAAATTTAAAAATAACATTTTTGGGAGGGGTAAACGAAATAGGCAAAAATATGACGGCACTGGAATATGGTGACGATCTTATTGTTATTGACTCTGGGCAATCTTTTGCCGATGAAACAATGCCAGGCGTTGACTCTGTTGTTCAAGATATATCTTATTTGATTGCAAATAAGTCAAAGATAAGGGGTATATTTATAACTCATGGTCACGAAGATCATATTGGTTCTATTAACTATTTGTTAGACAATATTAAAGCCCCTATTTATGGAAGTAGAGTATCTTTAGGACTTATTGAAAATAAAATTAGAGAAGGCAAAAAGTCAAATGTTGTTTTAAAATCCGTTAATGCTGGTACTGTTGTGGGGGCAGGTAAGTTTAAGGTTGAGTTTGTATCTATGACTCACTCTATACCTGGTGCCATGGCTCTTGTTATTTCAACGCCGGCTGGTGTTGTTGTTCATACTGGTGATTTTAAAATAGATTTTACACCAGTTGGAAATGATTATTGCGATTTAAAAAGACTTGCTGACGTTGGCAAAAAAGGCGTAACCCTTTTGTTGTGTGAAAGCACTAATGTAGAAAGAGAAGGCTTTTCGATGAGTGAGTCAGTTGTTGGTAAAACCTTTGATAGTCTTTTTGCAAAGTTAACAGATAAAAGAATTATTATTGCTACATTTGCATCTAACATTTCTCGTCTTCAACAAATTATTGATATGGCTGTAAAGTATAAAAGAAAAATTGCCTTTACAGGTAGAAGCATGGTTAATGTTAGCGACATGGCAATTAAGTTGGGTGAGCTTAGATGTGATAAAGAGCTTATTATTGACATTGATAGAGTTGATATGTATGCAGACAAGGAACTTATTATTATTTCAACGGGTTCTCAAGGGGAAAGCATGAGCGCTTTAACTCGCATGGCTAGCGACAATTTTCCAAAAATTAAATTAAATTCTAATGACACAGTTATTTTGTCATCATCACCAATTCCTGGCAATGAAAAAGCAGTAAATAATATTATAAACAGTCTTTATCGCAAGGATTGTCAAATAATATACAATGAACTTGCAGATGTTCATGCGTCTGGCCACGCATATAAAGAAGAACTTAAAATACTTCACTCATTAATTAAACCAAGATTTTTTATACCTGTTCATGGTGAATATAGGCATCTTAAAAATCACCAAATGTTGGCAATACAAAACGGAATGAAAGCAAGAGATATTATTATTCCAGAGCTTGGTATGCAGGTTGAAGTTAATAAAGATGTTTTAAAAGTTGTTGGGCAAGTTCCGGCAGGAGAAGTTTTAATTGACGGAACTGGTGTGGGTGATAAAGATAGTAATGTTATTAGAGACAGGCTTCTTTTAAGTCAAGACGGTGTATGCTGTGTAGTATGTCAGGTGTCAAAAACGTCTAGACAAATTGTTAATATGGTTGACATTATTTCACGTGGATTTATTTATCAAGCAGAGGCAAGTGATGTTATTGCCGTAGCAAGAGAAGACGTTACAAATCTTTTAAACAACAATTATGATTTAAAGGCACTTGATTTAAACGAACTTAAAGCAACAATTAGAAAGGTGGCAACAAATTATTTGTTTAAAAAAACAAAGCGCAAACCTGTTGTTTTAAGTATTGTAGTTGAAGTTGATGAGCCAAGCTTAAAGCTTAAAAAGTTAGAGTCACAACCAAAAGAAAGTAAAAGTAAACAAACCAACAAAACTAAATCTGCAAGTTCAAAGGTGAAAACCGATGCTTCGAAAGTAGATAACTCAAACAAAACAAATAAGCAGCCTAAGCAAAAAAAGAAGGCAAAAAAACAAACAAAACCAACGGTAACTAAACAAAAAAAACAAGTGATTAAAAACAGTTCAAAAGTAGAAAATAATAATCAACAAGGCCAAATAAAAAAGAGGGCAAAATCTAGAAGAAAAATTTTTAGAAGAAAGCCAAAAGCAAAAGAAGACAATATATTAATTGCAAACTAATACAAATAAAATAACTTGCTAAATTTAGCAAGTTATTTTTTATGGACTAGCAAATTTTTACAAAACTCGACATATATATACTTACATGGGGCAAAGTGTATATGATAATTGAAAGTTTTATGTCTTTTATGAATAAGATAATGTTGTTTTCTGCTTATATTAATAATGCATCAAATTTTCCAAAACCACTAAGTCAACAAGATGAAAAAAAATATTTTGAAGCATTTTGGGGTGGTGATAAATCTGCAAAGGATTTGCTTATAACACACAATTTAAGGTTGGTGGCGCACATTGTTAAAAAATACAATGCTAGTAGCGAAGCTGATGATTTGATATCTGTTGGATCTATAGGATTAATTAAGGCAATTAATAGTTTTAAATATGGAAAAAACACTCAATTTTCTACATATGCAGCAAGATGTATTGAAAACGAAATTTTAATGCTTTTGCGTGCAAATAAAAAACATAGCACAGTTATATCTTTGTCAGAATCTTTAGGCAAGGATAAAGATGGCAATGAAGTAACGGTTATGGATATTGTTAGTAACGAGCAAGAAGATGTGATTTCTACAGTAGAAAACAACATTTTAACTGAAAAGCTTTTAAATATTATAAAAAATGTATTGTCTCAAAGAGAATATCAAATAATATGTATGCGCTTTGGTTTGAATGGGCAGCGAAGTTATACTCAACGGGAAATTGCAAAAAAGTTGGGAATATCTAGATCTTATATAAGCAGATTAGAAAAAAAAGCGCTTGATATTATGAAAGAGCAGGTTGATAAAAATGACATTTATTGTTAAAGTTTTGCTTGGTTTTTGTGTTAGTTATAATGCTTTTATTTTGTTATTTTTTTATGCTGCAAAAAAGGCTAGGGGTGATTAAGAAGCTTAACTTGACAATTTGAGATTTATTTTATATTATGTTAACGTTAGGCAGTCAGATGGTCGCAGCCCAAGCGTAATTGTTTGGGGTGAGGAAAGTCCGGGCTTCATAGAACAGGGTGCTGAGTAACTCTCAGTGAAGGTGACTTCAAGGAAAGTGCAACAGAAATAAACAACCGCTTGTGCGGTTAAAGGTGGAAAGGCGGGGTAAGAGCCCACCTATCTCTTGGTGACAAGAGGTGTAACTGTAAACCCCACCCGAAGTAAGGCTAAAAAGGGTCGTTTTAACGTTGTTCGCTAGACCTTTTAAAAATGTCGCTTGAACTATTTGGCAACAAATAGTCTAGATAGATGACCATCAAATACAGAACTCGGCTTATAGATTGCACTAACTTTTAAAAATTAAAGAGGTAGATAAAAATACTACCTCTTTTTTGTTTTTAATAAACATTTGGTGTTTATTTGGCTTTTTAAAGTAAATAATTAAAACATGATATTGTTTTTAATTTGTTTTTATTTACTTGTTTGTTTTATTGTATTGTTGATTAGATTCAAAAAAAGTGAAAATAAATTTATAAAAAATAAAAATAAGAGAGTTTTATCTGTTAGTGGTAGAAAATTTTTTTATTTTTGTTCTAGATTTTCATTTGAGTTTTTAATGTTAAAAAAGGCGCTTAAAAGTCAAATAATCTTTAAAAGCAATAACGATTATATTAAAATAACACAACCGCTAAAAAACAGTGGTATAGATTTTTATAAGCCAATATATAAACTAGAGTGTTATAAAAAGTTTGACATTGTAAAAATCTTTTTAAAATTGAATCAATTTAAAAATTTAGCGGACAAAGGGTTAATGTTTAATTTGTTTGTTTTTGTGGATGACTATAAAAATTTGCAAACGATAATAAAAATTGTTAACAAAATTAAATTTAATAAGATGTGTGATGTAAGGGTGTATCATTGTATGGATATAAATTTTGATTTGTTGTGTGGTATAAATTATTTAAATTTAATAGATGAAAACACCACAAAAATTAATAATTCAAAAATGGGGCAGCTAAAACAGGAGACTATTGATATTGTTGATGACTTTTCGATAAATTCATCTATACA
>JAFQOM010000096.1 GCA_017403205.1 Clostridia bacterium
AAAAGTATCGTTGAGGTGTAAAAATGGAAGAAATTAAATTTAATGATTATCAAAAATTGGCAAGTAGAACTCGCAAAACTTTTGAAACAGAAAAGGAAATGCAAACAGATGTAGGATTAGGGCTTTGCGGTGAGGCAGGAGAGGTTGCAGACATAATTAAAAAGCATTTGGCTGGTGCAAAAGAACTTGACAAAGAACACCTAAAAGAAGAGCTTGGCGATGTTTTATGGTATTTAGCAGAAGCTTGTGATTGTTTTGGTTTTGAGTTAGAAGACGTTGCAAAAGCAAATATCAAAAAACTAGCCAAAAGACATCCAAATGGGTTTAGTGGATATGGTATAAGATAAACCTTAAAACCACCTTTAAACAAAAAAAAGATAAAAGGATGAGAATTGTCAATGAAAGTGGTTTCAAAGCAAACAAACAGCAAAATGTGTCTTATTTGTGGGTTAGAAAACAATTTAGGCTTAAAGGCTGATTTTTACAATATGGAAGATGGCTCTGTTGGTGCTATTTTTACATTTAAAGAAGAGCATCAAAGTTATCCTGGCAGAGTTCATGGAGGAATGATTTCTGCTTTATTAGATGAACTTGCAGGTAGGGTTTTGTGGGTAACGGAACCGGAACTTTTTGGCGTAACGGCCACAATGACTGTTAAATTTAGAAAACCGGTGCCATATAATCAAAAACTATTTGGCATTGGAAAAATGGTTAAAAAAAGTGGCAGATTATTTATAGCAAAAGCAAAAGTAATGGACGAATATAAAAATATTCTTGCAGAACTTGAAGGAACATATATGGTTTTGCCAGGAGAAAAAATTACAAACGGAGAAAGCTTTTCAAAGGCAGAAGATGTAAATTTTGTTGTAGCAGACAATATAACAGAAATAGATTTGTAAAATAAAAAAAGAGTTGTTTTTAACAACTCTTTTTTGTTTTAATCAATTATTTTTTTGCTTTCTTTTTTACAGTTTTTACTTTTTCAACTGCTTTAACCGCATAATCTTGCAATTTATTATTTCCGCCAAAAGCATTTAAAACCTCAATTGGAATTGCAAATATTATTGTGTTTGATTGGTCAGAAGAAACATCATTGATTGTTGATAACGTTCTTAAGTGAAGAGCACCAGGTGAGTTTGAAAGTTGTTGTGCTGCAAGAGAAAGGTTTTTAGAAGCCTCTAATTCGCCGCTTGCTTTTGTAATTACGGCTGCTTTTTCTCTTTCTGCTTCTGCAACTTTTGCAATAACCCTTTGCATTTCTGATGGTAGAGCAACGTCTTTTAATTCAACATTTTTAATTTTTACACCCCATTCATCTGTTGCTGTGTCAACAATTGAACAAATTTCATTTGAAATTTTTTCTCTATCAACAAGAAGTTCGTCTAATGTTACGCTACCAACAATATTGCGCATTGTTGTTTGTGCAAGTTGTGTAACAGCATAATAACAGTTTGAAACAGAAAGTAATGCCTTTTTAGCATCAAAGATGCTGTAGTAGATAACTGCGTTAATTTTTATAGAAACGTTATCTTTTGTAATTGCATCTTGTTCTGGAACGTCAACAACCTTTACTCTAACATCAATTTTTTGATATTTTTGAAAAATCGGTATAATAATGTGCCAGCCAGGTTGTAAGACCTTTGTAAATTTACCACATGTAAATTTTACACCTCTTTCATATTCGTCAATTTGACGAACTGAAGATAGTATTAGTAATAAAAGTATTGCTCCAATAACAATTAAAGCTATTGATGATGTTGTCATATATAATTCCCCCTTTAGATATGTTTAATTTAACATTTTTGTTTAGAAATATCAAACTAATGTTTATTTATTTATTAACAAAAGTAAAATTTTTTATAAATGAAACTTAATTACTGCGCCATTGCTACATTGTAACCAAGTTATTTTGTTGTTTGCTGGGATGCCGGTTGCATATGTATTTATTGCATATAGTGTAGAGCTATGGGCTGCAATTATTATTGTTTTTTCTGTGCGATATTTTTTTCTAATTTTTTCTAGTCCAGAAATGTTTCTGTCAATAAAGTTTTTGCAAGTTTCAAAGTCCTCAGACTCAAAATCATAGTTTAAATAATTTTCGTTAAAAATTTTGTGCATTGAAATGCTGTGAGAGGAATTTAATTGTTGTCTTTCGTTAAGTTCTTTTAAAATAAAAAGAGGTTTTTTAAAAGTTTTGTTTAAAATGTTTGCCGTTTGTAGGGTGCGAGTTGTAGGAGAACAGTATATGGCAGATATTTTTTCATCCTTTAGGTATTTTGCTGCACTTTTTATTTGTTTAACGCCTTTTCTGGTTAATGTACCTGTTTTAATATTTGTTTCACCATGACGAATAAAAATAATTTTCATAGAATAAAATCCTTTAAATAAAGTATATAAATGTTGCTATCAATACTTGTGCTAGATAGTATGTAAAATGGTTTAATACAATAAGTTTTTTGTCGCCTTGTTTTCCGCCAAAATACTGCATAGAAAGAATCAAATCAGAGGTTAAAAAGAACACAAGACCTGTGGCTAAAATAATCATACTATAGTTTTGTAGAATTATTGTAAAATAAATGCTTAAAATAGTTGTAAGTAAAAGAATAAAGCAATATATATTTGTTAACACAGCGTGTTTGCCATAGTTAAGTTTTAAAACTTTTGTAGATATCAAACTGATTATTAATGTTAAGACAATGCTAGCACCTATCATAATTGCAATAGGTATTAAATAATTTTGAATAGAGAGTTGAGTGTTTGCAAAAGTTAAAATTGCAGCAATATTAAAAATATGAGCCATAGAAAAAGAAGTCATACCACAAGTTAAATATTGATTGTTGTGAAATTCATACATTACTTTAAGGTCAAGAACAATATCACCAACAAGCCCCAAAACAAGGCCAACAATTATTAAGCCAATAGGCAAACTAGCATAATAACCAACTTGAGTTTTTCCAAAACTTAAAAACACAGAAAGCATTACAAAACAAACAGAAGCAATTATTTTTGTAAACAAGCCGGCTAGACCACCCTTTTTTACTCTCGTGCGCAAAAAAACTAATGTTGACAAAGCGCAAATGCTAAGCCCTATAATTAAAAATGTTAAACTCATAATTTCACCCCATTACACACACTAAATATATAAAATCTATAACTTAATTATATATATTGAAGTTGCATTTGGCAAATAAAACAAAAAAGAACTTTACAACAATAAAAGTATGTTTTAAAATAATTTTATAAATTTATAGGAGCTGATAATTATGAAAAAAATTAAAGTAGCCATTGTGGGTTATGGCAATTTAGGTAAAGGTGTAGAAAGCGCAGTTAAACATAGCGAGTGGTTTGAACTTGTAAAAATTTTTTCTAAACGAGAAGGTTTAACAAGCACATTTGGAACAAAGTTTGACTTAACTAAAAATCTTGACAAATATGAAAATAAAATTGACGTTTTGTTTTTGTGCGGGGGCAGTTTTAGCGATATAGAAACAATTGGGCCAGAAACAATTAAAAAGTTTAATACAGTTGATAGTTTTGATACTCATGCTAAATTAGAGGCATACATAACAAAACTTGATAAATTAGCAAAAACAAACAAGCATGTTGCTGTTTCTGCAGGCGGCTGGGATCCAGGTTTGATGAGCATGATAAGAACTATTTTTAACAGTATTGCACCCGTTCATACGCCAGCAAATTCTTTTTGGGGCATGGGTGTAAGCCAAGGACACAGTGACGCAATTAGACGTATTGAAGGTGTTAAAAACGCAATTCAATACACAATACCTAGCAAAAAGATTGTTAAAAACTGTAGTGCTCAATTTGATTATGTTCCACAAGCAAATCAAAAGCACATAAGACTTTGCTATGTTGCATTAAAAGATGGCGCTGATGCAAACAAAGTAAAAAACGAAATTGTTAACATGCCAAACTACTTTTTGGGTTATAAAACAATTGTTAAATTTACAAGCGACGAAAAACTTAAAAAAATGCAACAAAAAATGTTTCATAAAGGATATATTTGTAAAAACTTTTTGTGCAGCGACCAACACGCAACAAAGCTTGAGTTTGGCTTAGACGTAGCAAGCAACCCATTTTTTACTGCAGAAATTTTAGTTAGCCTTGCTTGTGCTGTTTACAAACTTTATAAAGAAGAAAAATATGGAGCTTACTCTGTTTTAGACTTGCCACTTAGTTATTTAACTATGGTTGACAGAAAAACACTTTTAAAAACAGTTTTATAAAAATAATAAAAAAGCCAACTTTTTGATAAAGGGGGCTTTTTTATTTTAAAACTTTACGTTATTTGTACTATTTTTGCCTTTGATTTTGCAAAAATATATGATATAGTTGATTAAGGGAACTTATTTTATGCAAAAAAAATACGACTTAATTATTGTAGGTATGGGTCCTAGTGGTGTGTTTTGCGCTTATGAACTTATACAAAAAAACAAACACAAAAACATTTTGCTTATAGAGCAAGGCAGAAGTATAGAAAAACGCGGTTGTCCTATTGAAAAAACTGGCAAATGTGTTCATTGCAAGCCTTTTTGCAGTATTACATGCGGTTTTTCTGGAGCTGGAGCATTTTCTGACGGAAAAGTTAATTCTTACCATTTAGCAACTGGCGTTCCAGATAATTTATATATGGGTGGAAATGACGGTCCATCATTTAGGCAAGCGCTTTCTGTAGATGAAATTAAATCTTTATTTGCTTATACAGATGATATTTATTTAAAGTTTGGTGCTAGCCCAGAATTAACAGGTGTTAATTATAAAACGGAAATTGAAGCAATGCAAAAAAAGGCAAGAAAAGAAAATCTTGATCTTATTTATTTTCCTATAAGGCACTTGGGTACAGAAAAAGCCCATTTGTTATACAGCAAAATTCAAAGTTATTTGCAAGAGAATAATGTAGAAATGATTTTTGATACAATTGTTAGTGACTTGGTTATTGAAGATAATAAGGTTAAAGGAGTTAAAACGGTTTCTGCTTACACAAAAGATCAAGAGCAAATTTTTTATGCTGACAATGTTTGTTTGGCTGTTGGCAGAAAGGGTGCTGACTGGCTTTCTAAAATGTGTAAAAAATACAATATTAAAAATTCTTCAGGTGCAGTTGACATAGGTGTTAGATATGAACTTCCAGACGAGGTTATGAAGGAAGTTAACAAATATTTTTATGAAGCTAAATTTATAGGTTATCCAAACCCATTTTGTGACAAGGTTAGGGCGTTTTGTCAAAACCCAAGCGGCTTTGTTGCTACAGAGGTTTATGATAATAACTTAACTCTTGTTAACGGACATAGCTATAAAGATAAAAAATCAACTAATACAAATCTAGCTATTTTGGTTTCACACAAATTTACACATCCTTTTGACAAACCTATTCAATATGGTATAAACGTTGCAGAAAACGTAAATCAACTAGGTGCCGGCAATTTAATTGTTCAAAGACTAGGTGACATTTATCGCGGCAAAAGAACATGGGATTATGAACTTAAAAATAATAAGGTAGAGCCAACGCTTAAATCTGCTGTTGCGGGAGATTTGACTTATGTTTTGGGCTATAGAACAATGACTGATATTTTGCAGTTTATTAGAAGTGTAGACAAAGTAGTAGAGGGTTTTGGCAATCCAGAAAACTTGCTATATGCACCAGAAATTAAATTTTATAGCAACGAAATTGTTTTGGATAAAGAATTTATGACAAGTGTTGAAAACTTGTATGCAATTGGTGATGGCCCAGGACAAACAACAGGCTTGATTATGTCAAGTGCGGCAGGTGTTCAACTTGCAAGATTTTTAGATAAAAAGTTTTAATAAAAATTAAATAACTGCTTAGAGAGATTAAAAAACATGATTAAATATAACTATTTTAATTGCATTAAAGATAAACAACAACTATCAAAAGGTTTAAAAGTAGGTGAAATAACAAGTTGCCGTCAAGAAAAGAGCATTAAAAAAACTGTTATTGGTAAGCTTAACCCTATGATGGGTTGGGTTGATCTGCCTTATCAAGATATAAAAACAGTAGAAGAAATTGAGCTTTTTGGCAAAAAGATTTCTAGATTATATAAAAATTTTGTTGTAGTTGGGTTAGGGGGCCCTTCACTTGGCTCTAAAGCTGTTAGAGATGCATGGGGCCAACAAGGCGATTGCAAGGTGGATTTTTTAGATAATGTAGATGCATATAGTTTTGACAAATTTTTTAGCACAATTGATGTTAAAAAAACAATGTTTAATATTGTAACTAAAAGTGGCACAACTGTAGAAACATTAACAATGTTTGCTTATATTTTAGATAAATTAAAAAAAGAATTAAACACAGAATATTTTGTTAACCTTGTTGTCACCACAGAAAAAGATAACGCATTATATGAGTTTTGTGCTCAAAACAATATAAAGGTTTATGAAATACCAAAAGAAGTTGGGGGTAGATTTAGCGTTTTATCGCCAGTAGGTTTGTTGCCATGCGCTGTTATGGGGCTAGACTTAAAAAAATTATTAGCTGGCGCTAAAAAAGTTTTAGAAGATTTTAAAAACCAACCAACCAGTAGCAATTTGTGTATTTTAAGCGCAAACAATATATACTTACATTTGCAAAAAAAATATAAAGAAATTGTTTTTTTGGTTTATTCTACACGCCTTTCTTCATTTGCAGATTATTACATACAGTTGTTGTCAGAAAGCCTTGGAAAAGAAAAATGTTTAAACAACAAACCAAACAAGTTGTTTTTTACGCCGTATAAAGCCGATGGCGTTACGTTTCAGCATAGTTTGCTACAAATGTTTGCTGAAGGTGAAAAACATCGTTTATACACGTTTATGAGCCTTAAAAAGGATAAAACAGATATTAAAGTGACAAAAACAAAAGACGTTGCAATAGATAAATATTTGCCAAAGTCATTTAATGAGTTATTTAATGCTTCTATGATGGGCACAAAGCTTGCATTAAAACAAACAGGCAGCCCAAGCTGTGATATTAGTTTTGAAAACTTAACAGAACAAACCATTGGAGAATTTTTGTATTATTGTCAATTAACAACAGCTGCTTTGGGCGAACTTATGCAGGTTAATACTTATAATCAAAATGGTGTAGAGCAAGAAAAAAAATATACAAAAGCTCTTTTAAATCTTAAGGGTTATGAAGAGTTAAATAAAGAATTGTCTTTAACATTAATAGACACAGCTCAGTATGAAATTTAAAAAAAATTAAATAAAAAATATCCACAATTTACAAAAAATTGTGGATATTTTTGTTTTTAATACAATTACTCTTCTATAAAATTTACTGCTTTTTGTTTTTCAAGATTTTTTTTGTCAATTGAATTTTGAATAAGTTTTACAATTTCTACAATAGGTATAATTAAAATTGATGCTCCAAATATAATCAACCATTGAATTAGGCTAAGCTGTACAAGACCCATAACACCAGCAACAGGTGGAATAAGTGCAACTAACAATAAAACGCCAAGTTCAACAACAAAAGCAATATTTAAAAGTTTGTTTTTAAATGGATTAGAAGCAAATATGCTATAATTTGTTCTTACACTATACATGTGGAAAAGTTGAACAATGTTAATTGATAAGAAAGCCATTGTAACAGCAACGTCAACAGAGTTGAAAACAAACAAACCAATGCAGTATAAACCTAAAACAATAAGAGCCTGAGCAATGCCTTGATAAATAATATTTACGCCAACTTTGCCACCAATAATATACTGTTTAGGATCACGCGGTGGTCGCTTCATAACGTCTGCTTCTGCATCATTTACACTTAATGCAATAGCAGGGAAAGTATCTGTAACCAAATTAATAAACAAAATTTGAACCGCACCTAAGAAGGTGTATTGTGGGAAGAAAATTGTGATTGCAAATATTGCTAAAACTTCAGCAATGTTGCATCCAAGCAACAACTGAATTGTTTTTTGTATGTTGCCAAATATTTTTCTGCCTTCTTCAACAGCTAAAACAATTGTAGCAAAGTTGTCATCTGTTAAAATCATATCAGCAACGTCTTTTGTAACTTCTGTACCAACATTGCCCATTCCAATGCCGATATTAGCTGCTTTAATGCTTGGTGCGTCGTTAACGCCATCACCTGTCATGGCAACTACTTTACCGTTTGCTTGAAGGGCTTTTACAATTCTTACTTTGTGTTCTGGGCTAACACGTGTAAATACAGAATATTTGTTAATTTCTTTTACAAGTTCTTTATCTGTAAATTTGTCTAAATAACTACCATTAACAACTTCTTTTTCTGATTTAACCATGCCAAGTTCTTTTGCAATCGCAAAAGCGGTGTCTTTGTGGTCACCGGTAATCATAACTGCTTTCATGCCAGCTTCACGACACTTAATTAAAGCGCCATAAACTTCTTCTCTTGGTGGGTCAATCATGCCAGAAAGACCTAAGAAAACAAGTTCTTCTTCTTTTATTAAGTCAGACTTAATATTAACTTGTTTGTCTGCAACAATATTAAGTTCTTTTGTTGCATAAGCCAAAACTCTATATGCTTTTTTGCACATTTCTTGGTTTTGCGCTTTAATTGTTTCAATGTCTTTTACAGTAATTTTTCTAATTTTGTCGTTATCATATATATAAGTGCAACGAGCTAATAATTCGTCAACTGCACCTTTGGTATATTGAATTGCCTTATCATTTTCAAAGTTAACTGTTGACATAAGTTTTCTAACAGAGTCAAATGGCAATTCTCCAATACGGGTATATATTTGTTCGTATGTGCGTTTTGACAATTTTAGATTTTCAGCATATTGAATAAGAGCAACTTCAGTTGGGTCACCAAGATAACCATCTTTTTGTTTTTTAGCATCGTTACACAAAACCATACACTTTAAAAACTTATCATTTAATGTATTTGATAAATCAATATTAAAATCACAAATTGATTTATTATTAACAAATACCTCTCTAACAGTCATTTTGTTTTGTGTTATTGTGCCTGTTTTATCAGAGCATATTACTTGGCAACAACCAAGTGTTTCTACAGCATGAAGTTTTTTAATAATTGTGTTTTTCTTAGCAAGTCTTGTAACGCCTATTGATAAAATAATTGTAACAACAGCCGGCAGACTTTCTGGTATAGCGGCAACAGCAATAGCAACGGCCGTTGTAAATGATTCTATCCAGTTTTGTTTTGTTATAAATATATCACATAAGAAAACTATAAGAGCAATGCCAAGAACAATAAAGGTTATAATTTCGCCTAATTTTGCAAGGCTTTTTTGAAGAGGGGTAACCTCTTTTTTTTCTTGATTAAGCATTGAAGCAATTTTTCCAATTTCTGCATCGGATCCAGTTGCAACAACTACACCTTCGCCTCTTCCATAAACAACAGTAGTTGAAGAAAAACACATGTTTTTTCTGTCGCCCAAATTTGTTTTATCTGGAAGAACAACCCCCGCAGATTTTTCTACAGGCAAGCTTTCGCCAGTAAGAGAAGCCTCTTCACATTTTAGGCTAGCGCTTTCTATCAATAAAAGGTCTGCCGGAATAACGTCCCCAGCTTCTAACAGAACAATGTCGCCAACAACAAGTTCACTTGTTTTAACTTTTTTTTCTTCACCATTTCTTATAACGGTAGAGTAGGGTTGAGACATTTTTCTTAGCGACTCTAGTGCATTTTCGGCACGCATTTCCTGAGTAAAACCAAGAGTTGCGTTTAAAATAACAATTGCAAAAATAATAATTGCATCAATAAGTTCTGAAGAACTTTGTTCTACTATTGCAAAAACAACAGATATTACTGCGGCGCATAACAAGATAATAACCATAATGTCTTTAAATTGTGCTAAAAACTTTAAAAATCTACCTTGTTTTTTGCCTTCGCTTAGTTTGTTTTCACCATTTTTTTCTAATCGTAATCTTGCTTCTTCGTCAGTTAGTCCTTTTTCGGAAGTGTTAAGTTCTTTAAAGGTTTGGCTGATCGATTTATTGTGATGTAGTGTCATATTTTATCTCCCTTACATTTTTTGTGGTGCATCAATGCCCAAAATGTTTAAACCTTCGCCTATTACATTTTTTGTAGCATGAACTACAGCAAGCCTTGTTAAGTTTACTTTTTTATCTTCAACAACACGGTTATTATTATAATATTTGTTAAAAGCTTTACTTATGTCTATTAAAGCTCTACTTATTAAACAAGGTTCAAACTTGTTTGCAGCAGTAGATACAGCATCGACAAATCTGTTTAAAGATTTTAAAAGTTCGTAACTTGTTGCATCGTTAATTTGAGAGTAGTCAATATCTTTATAATTAGCCTCATCTTTGTTTGCTTTTTTAATTATACTGCAACATCTTGCGTGTGTATATTGTATGTATGGGCTAGTTTCTCCTTCAAAATCTAAAGCCTCATCTAGGTCAAAAACAACATCTTTAATTTTTTCGTTTTTAATTGCGCTAAAAATAACAGCCCCCACACCAACAGATTTTGCAATTGTTTGTTTTTCTTCTGGTGTTAGATTTTTATTATTTTCTACAATTTGGGCGGTTTTGCTAATAGAGTACTCTAAAATATCTCTAAGCAAAGCTTGTTTACCCTTTCTGCTTGCTATTTTACCATCAGGCAAACTAAATCTGCCATAATAAATGTGGTGCAAGTTTTGACTATAAGGCTTGCCTAAAAGTTCTAAAATTTTAAAAAATTGTGAAAAGTGAAGTTTTTGAGATACATCTGTTACATACAAACTTTTGTCAAACTTATAGTTTTTATATCTGTCTTCACAAGCAGCGAGGTCTCGGGTTGCATACAAACTTGAGCCATCTTTCTTTTTAATCAAACATGTGCCTAAGTTGAAACTAGAAAGATCTACAATTTTTGCACCCTCGCTGTCTTTTAGCAATCCTTTTTGAACTATTTCTTCAACAATATCATCCATTTTATCGCTATAATAGCTTTCACCTCTCCAACTATCAAAAGAAATATTTAAAAGGGAATAGATCCTTTTTGTTTCATCAATAGAAATTTCTATAAATCTTTTAAATATAGGATAAATTTCTGGATCTTTATTTTCAATTTTTAAAAAACATTCTCTAGCTTTATCGTCTAAAGTAGGGTCAAGTTCTGCTTGTTGACAAAATTTAATATATAAATCTTGAATATGGTCAACACCGCGCTCAATAAGTTCTTTTTCATTACCCCACATAAGATAGGCAGTTATCATTTTGCCAAAAGGGGTGCCATAATCACCAATATAGTTAATAGCAACTGTTTTGTAGCCTAAGTGGTTAAATATATTTCGTAGTACATGGCCAATAACGGTTGTGCTTAAGTGACCAATATGCATATATTTTGCTAGGTTAACAGAAGAAAAATCAATACATACTGTTTTGTTTTTGCCTTCGCTAGATTTAGCAAAACTGCCTGCATTAGATAAAATTTCGTTTAAAATTTGAGTGCTAACTGTTTGTTTGTTTAAAAAAAAGTTTAAGTAGCCGCCCACAACTTTGGTTGACTGAACAATGTCGTTATAATTAAAATTATTTGTAATAATTTCGGCTATTTGAATTGGACTTTTACCAAGTTTTTTAGAATAAACAAAAGTTGGCAAACAAAAATCACCCATTTCGGTATTTGGTGGAACAGAAATATTTTGTTCGGTTAAATCAAATTCTTTTAAAATTTGTTTATCAAAACAAGCAATAATTTGTTGTTTAATATTCATTTTTTTTGCCTTTTAATTTAAAATTCAAATAAAAGTTTAACATAAATTACAAAATAGGCAAGCAAAAATATTATATATATAAAATATAATTTAAATAAAATTAAACAAAGATCTCTCCTGCGGTTTGTTGTAGGTAAAAAAACAAGCTTTTTTAATTTTGTTATTATTTGCAAAAATGTTTTTATTGGTGTAAACTTTTTATATAAAAAAAGGAAAATATAAAAATGCAATATTTTGATTACTTAAAAAAGGGTGATAAGTTGGGTGTTTGTGCGCCATCTATGGGGTGCGGCGAACAAGTGTATTACAAAAAAAGATGTGATAATGCTGTTGTAAATTTTAATAAAAAAGGCGTTAGCACTGTTTTTAGCAAGCATTATTTTGGCAATACCTTTGCAAGAAGTGCAGATGCAAAAACCAGAGCAGAAGAGTTTGAACAAATGTTTTTAGATGACAATATAAATGGCATAATTTCTGTGGCTGGGGGCGAATTTATGGTAGAAATTTTGCCTTATATAAATTTTAACAAATTAAAAAAGGCAAAAAACAAAATTTTTCAGGGGTTTAGTGATAATACAACGCTTACTTTTTTGTTAACAACTCTATGTGATAAAGCAACAATTTATGGTTCAAATTTTTGTTCTTTTGGTATGAAAAAGCCACAAGCAGCATTGTTAGATAATTTTAATTTTTTGTTTGGAAAGAATTTAATTCAAAAAAGTTATTCAAAAATGGAAAGTGACCACAGTTTTAGAAATCAACCAGGACACGAATTAGATGGTTTTAAATTTGATTTAAAAACAAACCCAGTGTGTTTAACAGACATTAAAAACTTTTCAGTAAAAGGTAGAATTATAGGGGGCTGTCTTGATGTTTTAACTTGTATTTGCGGCACAAAATTTGATAAGGTAAAAGAGTTTTGTAATAGGTATAAAGACGATGGAATTATATGGTACTTAGAAAGTTGTGATTTAAATATTCCTAGTCAATGCAGGGCGATATGGCAGCTTAAAAATGCAGGATGGTTTAGCAATGCAAAAGCAATAATTATAGGTAGGGCATTAAATCAAGAAACGATGTTTGATTATACTTATTTTGATGCAAACTTAGAGCATTTAAAAGATTTAAAAATACCGGTTGTTATTAACGCAGATATTGGCCATACAGACCCTGCTTGGTTTATTGTAAACGGTAGTATAGCAAATTTTAACTTTAATGAAAATAAGGCAACATTATCTTTTGAATTTGTATAAAAATATTAGTATAAAAATTGCTAAAACACGTTTAAATAGAGCAATTTAGCAACTTTAAAACAACTAATTTATTAAAAAAAGCAAGCCAACAGCCTGCTTTTTTATTTATGCATAAGTTAGAGACAAAATTGTTGAATCGGTTCCAGTAAGTTTAATATAGCTTACTCCATATAAAGAAAAGTTGTTGGTATTTCCACTGACAGATTGAATAAGATTTCCATTAGAATTATACAACTCTATAGTAATGCCTTTAGATGTTTTTAAATATAGATTGCTATATTGAATGCCTGCTTTTTGTAATTGGTTTCTTGCAGAATCTATGTTAATATACAAATCTTTATATGTAATAGAAATATATCCTTGAAAGTCTGCAGATTTGGAAAAATCAAGGTAATAGTTATACTTATTAATGGCAGTTAAATCTAAATTTGTTGAAAAATTGCTGTTATAACCCGCGCCTAAAAAGTTATGATATTTGTCACCACTTATTTGATAATGTTTATACATATTATCAAAAAGATTGTTATCCTTATAGAAGGATTTTATATTTGTCTTCCAATCAGTTAAGTTACTTGTTTTATAAGTATTATCTGTCATCCAAGAGCAAAAATCTCCATATTTATAATCTAAATATGCAAATAATTTTGCACCTATTTCGTATTGAGAGTTGGGTTTAAGTTCGTCTCTACCTATATTTAAAAGATAATTTTCAAAATCATATAAATATATTTGATTGCCTAAAAAGCTTACATCCTCTAGCACATTTATCATTGTTCCTACATAAGCGTAAGTGATAGGATCTTTTAGGTATAATTCTTTGGTAGTTAAATACTCAACATATGTTGCAAAACCTTCAGTTAAAACACTTGTAGCAAGAAATTTGTCAGTTTGAGAGTGATCCAAAGCATGTGCAAGCTCGTGTATAAAAGCACTATCAGCTGAAAACAATAAATCAGCTGGAGTTAAGTGCAACGTTAATCCACTACAAGAAGGATAGTTTGTATCATTAACATCTATAATTATTTTTGTATCAAATTTTAATCCCGTAACCCTTTCTTCTACATCAAATATTTTTTCAATAATGGCCTTATAATTTGCAGAAACGTAGGAACCTTTTTCTATATTAATAATAAAATGTTCTGTTTCTTCAGTAGTGTCTTGAGTGTAATAAATTCCTTTTGAAAAACTTTGGCTTGTTACAGTTTCATTTGGAATTGCCTTAACATAATATCTTAATTCGTATGTGCTTTCATCTTTTGTAAAAGTAGCAATTCTTGAACCAATTGTTGTGGTGTAAAAATTGCTAACCATATTACTTGTTACGTTAGATGTTGTGCGAGTCATATAACCATTTTTGTTATAGTTGTATTCTAATTCTATATTACTTAGGTTTAGAGATTCTCCCACATAATATGTTGGATAAAAATTATTTACTTGGCTTATACAGTTAAGCTCTGTAGAGTCTAACGAACTTAAAACATAGTATTCACAATTTATGACGTTAAATTTGTATGTAATTTTAGCAAGTTTTTTGCCTATAGTCGATGTTTCAAAAAACTCTATCATTGATTTTTCTAAAGGTATTGTCTGCCAAG
>JAFQOM010000097.1 GCA_017403205.1 Clostridia bacterium
GTTTCGTGTGTCAACTAAATTTGCTTTAATTGAATCAGAATCAATAGCATCACCAATTTTTTTATAAATAAAAATTTGGGATATTTTAATTAAAATACTAACAATTAAGAAAATTATGATTAACCAAGAAACTACAACTTGTTGAGGGCTTAAAATTTTATCAAAAGATGTTTTACATAAAAAAACACCTATTATACAAATAATAAAAGCTACAATTAAAGCAGAAATATATTCAAATCTTGCATAACCAAAAGGATGTTCCTTATCTGCTGGTTTATTTGAAACTTTGAAGCCGATCAAAGTTATAACAGCAGAAATACCATCAGATAAACTATTTATTGCATCAGAAATTAATGCAACTGAACCACTTAAAACACCTATAAAAATTTTAAAAGCAAAAAGAATTAAATTAGTTAATAAACCATAAATACTAGCAAAAAAGCCACATCTTGTTCTCTCTTTCTGATTATTAATTACTTTTTGATTGTTTTTAAATAAAATATCTATCAAAATTACTACACCTTTTAATAGATACATTATAACACCGATTATCTGTATTTCAAAATAAAAAAAAACTTGAACACAGTAAAAGTGTTCAAGTTAATGTGATAGTGGTGAAGCTTAGCAAATCTAAGTTTAACACCAGATATTATTTTATTAAAATTAAATTTTTAAGGCAAAACTATGAATTATAATCGTAAGCAATTTTATTTTTCTTTTCGCCAAGCAAGTTTACAATAAATCCATTTTCAACTTTGCACCACCATTTTGGATTTTGCAAAGGTAAATCTTTTAATATTTCTTCATTTGTTACAGAACTTTCTTTTATTACTTCTAAATCTTCAATATTTATTTCAATTTGTGCATAATCTTTCCCATCTTTATCTGAAAACACTACTTCAAAACAATTTGAACGAATCTCAGACATAATAATAGTTCCAATCGCACCTTTAAAAACTTTTTCTTTTTCGTATTTCTCTTTACTACATTTAACCTTTACTAAATCTAACCATTTCATAAATTATTTTTCCTCCTTATCAAGTATTAAAGGTGTTGCAATTTTAATTTTACCATTTGGATAAGCAATACACCCCGTATGACAAAGATATTTTTTATTCATTTTATCAAGTTTTCCTAAAATTGTATATCTAATTTCAAAATGTTGACCATGATTATTTAAAGTACCTAAAATATATTTGTTGTTTAAGAATTCATTTATAACATTTTGAGAAATTAAATTATAAATCTCATTATAATCTTCTACTCTATATCCCATGCTTCGCATCATTGCTGATTTATATTCATTAACAAATAAATATTTTGTTACTTTTTCAATAGGAAAAATCAAATCTACATTGTTTAACTCTGTTTTTAAATTTCTGCATTTGCATTTCATATGATAATATAATGGCTTATTATTATTTCTAAATATTATATCATTCAAAGCAACACACAGTTTACAAGTATTTGTTGAAAAATCATCTACTGTTTCTCCATTACAAGATTCCAAGTTTAATGATGATACATTTTTTCTTTTTACCCATTTGTCACCATTAACACCAAATAAATTCTCAACAGCATCTATTATTCCGTCAAACAATCCCACAAGTTCTCCTTAACCTTAGTTTTAAAAACATTTTAATATAAGAACTATTAAAAAATAATATTTAGTGCCATAATTTTAATAATAAGAAAACACTCACTTCATTCCCTTATTTCTTGCATTCTTAAAAAAAAAATGAACACTTATTAAAAGTGTTCTTTTTAAGTTTATTTGGTGGACGACCAGGGACTCGAACCCTGGACCCACTGATTAAGAGTCAGTTGCTCTACCAACTGAGCTAGTCGTCCAAAAAAAAGTATTAAAATTTAACAAAGAAGATTTTAATACCTTTTTTTAAAAAAGTCAATAATTTTTATAATTGATTTGTTTGTTAATTTTTAAAGGCTATTAACGACCAAAGCTTATGGAAACATCTCCACTAAAAAGCGCAAGGTAGGCAGCGGCAGCGCCTATTGCAATCCAGAATAATACAACCCCTAAAATTTTCCAAACAGATTTTGGAGCACGGCCACTTGCTTTGCCTGTTTGACCATTTATATAACAATGATAAGTTTTGTCTTTGTATTTATAGACGCTAGTCCACATAGGAACATACAAATAATTGTATCTAACATAATTAAAGTTTGTGTCACAATGGAATGTTTCTATTGAACAAGACAGGCTGGATTTAATTTTTTGGTGTATTTCGTTTATAACACTTTGTCTAGTGTTTGCACAACTAGTATGTAAGTCAACTTGAATTTGACTTGCAATAAAACCATACAAATATTCAGTTTTATAAACCTTAACATCACCAAAATTATAGTTGCCAAATTTTCTTAATTCGTGGGAAGAAAGCTCAGAGCAAGCGCTATCTAAATAATTGTTAAAAACATCTGTTCTTGTATCGTTAAACCTAATACGTCTGGTTCTTCTATTATCGCCCATACCAACAGTTTCTGTACCCGTGCCATAGTAATGAGAAGTACACATAAAGTCATAGTTATAAACTGGCACATATCTTGCTGTTAAGCCCTGAAGTTTTGCCAACCTTTTTAAGTTGTTTGGTGCAAACTTTTTCTTTTTAATCCAAGCCCTATACATTTGTATGGCGTTTTCTTGATTAATTTTAAAAGGAATAACGCCGTCAGGGATGTACTCTATATTTAAAGTTCTTTCTAAATTAGGACTTCCGCAAGAAGGGCAGCGTGTTAACTCGTTATCTACGCCAGAAATATGTGTTCTGCCACAACTTGAACATGTGTATTGAGTGTTTGTTGCTTTTTGAGTTCTGATAGAACTAAACTGATCATAAGCCCTTTTTAAATTGCTTGTGTTGTTTTCATTAAAACTGGTTTTTTGTCCACAATGAGAACATTTTAAATCGCCTGAATTAGGGTCGAAACTAAGTTCGCCCCCGCAACTTGGACATTGATTGTGTGTTTCCATAAAAAATCCTTTTGTGTGTTAAAATTTTAACAATAAAAAAGACGGTATTAATCCATCTTTTTTTATAATAAATAAAATTATTTTAATTTAGTTCCGCAACTTGGGCAGAATTTTGCGCCTTTATCTACTTTTTCACCGCAGCCAGGGCATGTGTTTCCAGCAGCAGCCAAAGCACCACCGCACTCATGGCAGAATTTTGCTCTTGTAGAGTTTGCAGCACCACAGTTTGGGCAGAACTTTGATTTTGTAGCAGCAGTTGTATGTTCTGTTGAAGTTGTTTTTGAAGATTTCATTGTATCTTTAATCATTTCACCCAAAGCCATGCCTGTGCCTAATTGAGAACCTAAGCCAGCCATACCTGGATTTTTTGCTGCATCACCAATAGCTTCTGCTGATTTAAACTTAACATATGTATCCATATTATCTTTTAAAACGCCCATAGAAGTTCTTGTATCAAGTGCCTTTTCAACTTGTTCTGGGAATGAAATATTTTCAATAACAAGGTTAGAAAGTTTTAAACCCAAACCTTCAAATTGAGAGGCAACTTGGTCTGCTGTCATTTTGTTAAATTCTAACAAGTTGCAAGCAAGGTCAAGAGCGCTAATTTTTGATTGTGCAATAGTGTCAGAAATACCAGCAACTAAAATTCCTTTTAAATAATTTGAAACACTTTCAGATGTAAATACTTGATTTGTTCCAAAAAGTTCTTTCAAAAATACTGCAGCATCATTTACTTTAAAAGCAAAGCTACCATAAGCTCTTATTCTTATAGAGCCAAAGTCTTTATCTCTCATAGTAATAGGATTTGTTGTGCCCCATTTTTGATTTGTAAATTGTTTTGTGTTAACAAAAAAGATATCTGCAGTAAAAGGTGATTTAAAACCTCTTGGCCATGCAAGTAGAGAAGACAAAATAGGTAAATTGTTTACAATTAGGGTGTGAATTCCTGGTTGAAAAACGTCCGCTATTTTACCTTTAACCATAAATACTGCAACTTGACTTTCTCTAACAGTAAGTTTAGATCCAATCATAATTTCTTTGCCATCCATAGGGTATTTATATACCATTGTGTTGGATGTATTATCTGTCCAGTCGATATTTTTTAAAAGTTGTGATTTGAAAAATTTAAATAATCCCATATATTAATTTGTCCTTTTTAAAATTTTTGAATAACTAATTTGTTTTGATAAATTCAATAATTTTTATCTTAAAATTACATTGCAGCTTATAGCAGTTACTTCTTCGCCTTCAGCCAAAACAATTTTTTGGTTGTGAGCATATTCCTTAACATAAGAACCAATTCTAATGTTAAATGTTTCTGACTCGTCAGCTGTAGATAAAACTGTCCATTTTCCTGGCTTAACATAGTTTTTCTTGCCAACAATTTCTGTTACGTTTTGTTTTAAAACAACGTCGCCACTGCCAAAAGAAATATTCATGTCGCCGTTTTCGTCAACTACTGTTTGATCTTCTGTGTATCTAACGCCTTTTTTAGTTAAAACGTCATCAACCTCGCGACCGCTCATGTTTTTTAATAGTCTGTTATATTTTTTGTTTATAAAACCAAAAACAATTCCCATTAAAAGAATAACACCAAGCAAAATTATGCAAAAAATTTGATAAATATCCATATAAACAACTCCTCTTTTAATTTATGTATTAAGTATATCAAAAACAAAACAAATTAAGCAATAAAATTTAACAGATTGTTTAAAACACTTAACTAATTTTTTTAAAAAAAGTATAATAAATTAAAAATATTAGAAAATAAGGGGCTTATTGTTATGTTAAAAATAGGAACAGACGGTTTTAGAGGGATAATTGGCGAAGAGTTTACAAAAGAAAATGTTGTAAAAATAGCTCAATGTACATGCAATATTATTAAAAAATTGAAATTTAAAAAGCAAGTTGTAGTTGGATATGATAATCGCTTTATGGCAGAGTTTTATGCCAGCTGGGTAAGCGAAGTTTTGGTGGCAAACGGCATAAGCGTGTTGTTAACAGACACATCTGTTCCATCTCCGCTTGTTAGTTTTGCAACAAAACAACTTGACAACCAAATTGGATTAATGATAACAGCCAGTCACAATCCTTATACATATAGTGGTTTAAAAATTTTTTCAAGAGAGGGCAAGGCCTTAGAAAAAGACGTAGAAAATTTGTATAAAAAACTTTTGCCAAAGGTAAAAAAAGTAAAAACCATTGACTTTGATGAGGCATTAAAACAAGGCAAAATAACAATGTTTAATTACACAAAAGAATATGTAAAAAGTATTGTTAAATTGCTAAAAATCAAAAAGGATTTTAAATCAAAAGTGGCTTTTAACGTTTTAAACGGCTCTTCATTAGGTGTTATAGAAGAATTAAAAAAACAATTAAAGCTAGACAAATTAAAATTATATGAAACACAAAGGGATGTTTCTTTTAAATTAGCTTCACCTATACCAGACCAAGAAACATTAAAAGACTTCAGACAAGAAGTAATAAACCAAAAATATGACTTTGCTTTTGCTACAGATGGTGATGGCGATAGGCTTGCAGTTATTGATGATAAAGGTGAGTTTCACGACGGAAACATTTTGTGCCCACTTATTTATTATTTCGCTTATACTCAAAAAAATCAAACGGGGGCATTTATTAAAAATTGTGCATTTTCACACATAGCAGATAAAATGTGTGAAAGACTTGGTGTTAAATTAATACAAACACCAGTAGGATTTAAGCACATAACAAAACAATTTGTAGAAAATAATGCAGTTATAGGTGCAGAGCCTGCTGGTTGTGAGGTCGCAAATCACGTTTATACAAAAGATGGTACAGTTGTTTTTGCTTTAATTTTAGAAATTGTTGAGTTTTATCAAAAGCCACTTAGTCAAATTATTAATGATTTTAAAAACTTTTTACAATATGATTCAAAGTATATAGAGTGTTCTTTAAAAATTAAAGATAGGTCAGTTGTTATTGATCGTTTGCAAAAACAAGATATTAAATTTAGTAAAAAAATTGCAACAAAATTAACATTAGATGGTTTTAAATATATTTTTGAAGACGGCTCGTGGGCGTTGATTAGACTTAGCGGAACAGAAAACTTAATAAGAATTGTTATAGAGCAAGCAACACAAAAAGAATTGGACAAGATATTAAAAGAAGTAAAAAACTTTGTTTTAAAGGTTTAAAAAATTATTAACAAAACAGATTAAAAATTAAAAAAAACAAACAAGGAAGGTTATTATGCAATCAATAAAATTTAAAAAATTAAATAGCGACGCTATTATACCATCTTATGCACACCCAGAAGATGCAGGAATGGATATTTTTAGCAATGAAGAAAAAACAATTGAAAGTGGCAAATGGGCATTAGTAAAAACTGGTTTTTGCATGGAGTTGCCATCTGGTTATGAGGCACAAGTTAGAAGCAAAAGTGGTTTGTCTCTTAAAAGCGGTATAATTGTTTTAAACAGTCCAGGAACAGTAGATGAAAATTATCGTGGAGAAGTAGGCGTAATTTTAATGAATGTGTCACAGTCTGATTATAAAATAGAAAAAAATCAAAAGATTGCGCAAATGGTTATAAACAAAGTTGAACACTTTAAAGTTGAAGAAGTGTTAAATCTTTCCGAAACGGCCAGGGGTGAGGGTGGATTTGGCTCTACAGGCTTAAACAAATAACAAGCTCAACCATTTTTACTAGTTATCTGTAAATTAAAAATTTTACTTAAACATTTTTATTGTGTTATAATTTGTGTAGGAGAAATCATGCAAAACTTAAACGCTTTATTATTATCGGCAAACTTATTTGATGTAACAAATATTGGCTACATTATAGGAATTGTAATTTTACTATTATTTTCAGCCTTTTTTTCTGCAAGTGAAACAGCCTTTTCATCTTCTAGCCGTGTAAGAATTAAAACCCTAGCAGAGCAAAATAAAAAAGGCGCAAGAAAAGCTCTTTATATTTATGAGCATTTTGATAATGCTTTATCTACCATTTTGGTTGGTAACAATTTTGTTAATATTTTGTCAACAACGCTTTGTGCTTCACTTTTGTTAAATGTTATAGTTAATCCAGTTGTCTACAACATTGTAAATACAGTTGTTATGACAATCATTATTTTGATTTTTGGGGAAATTCTTCCAAAATCTTTTAGCAAAAACAACCCGGAAAGCACTGCATTAAAACTAGCACCTATTTTGTTTGTTTTAATGAAAGTTTTATACGTTGTTTGTGTGCCATTTAATTGGTTACAAAAAGTATTTACTAAAAAATCAAAAAAAGATATAAAGCCAACAGTTACAGAAGATGAACTTGAAGACATTGTAGAAACAATGGAAGACGAAGGTGTTATTGATGAGCAAAATGCAGAAATTATTTTTGGGGCACTAAAATTTAATGATGTGTCTGTTAAAGACATTATGACACCTCGTGTTGATGTGGTTTGTGTAAGTGCTACAAGCACAATAGATGAAATTAAAAATGTTTTTTTAAAAAATCAATATTCTCGCGTGCCTGTTTATAATAAATCAAAAGATAATGTTATTGGTATTTTAAACCAAAAAGACTTTTTTTCTGCAATAGTAGGCAAAACAAAAATAGATTTAGCAAAAATGATTACCCCTGCAATTTATGTTTCTAAAAACGCTAAAATAAACAATGTTATAAGACTAATGCAAAGAGAAAAAAAGCATATGGCAATTGTTAGTGATGAATATGGTGGCACAAGCGGTATTGTAACAATGGAAGACTGTTTTGAAGAAGTGTTTGGAGAAGTTTATGATGAGCACGATGACAGTGTGGTTACAACAATTTCTAAATTACAAGATAATAAGTTTTTAATTAACGCAAGTTTAAGCGTTGAAGAACTTTTTGATTATTTGCAAATAGAAAAAATGCCAAAAAACAAATATTCAACTATAGCAACATTTTTATGTGATATTGCAAAAAAAATACCACAACAAGGGGCCGTTATCAACTTTAAAACGGTTGACGAAGTAATAGACGAAGACAGCAAATTTATTGAAAAGAAAATAACTTTAAGCTTTAAACTTACAAAAGTTGAAAAGCGCAGAATAAAGGAAGTTGAACTTACAACAACATATGATGACTAGAAATTTTTCTAGTCTTTTGTTGTTTATATGAGGTTTTTATGGACAATAAGCAAGCATTTACATACGATAGATATAAAAAACAAACACATGTATTTGTCTAAAAATTTATTATAAAAATCAAATTTTTAATATAAAAACCTAAATAAAAATACTTTGTTTTTACAATGCTTGACAAAACATTAATTTTTAAGTTTATTATAAACCATAGGGTATTGTTAAATGGTTTGTTTTTGTAGGGGGATCAAAAAACAACATTAAACATAGACGCACAAATTTAAACTAGTTAAAAACAATAAAATTGGAGAAAATTATATATGGATATTTCAAAAGCATTAAGTTTAGAATTTAATTTAAAACAAGAATATGCAGAAAATATTATTGCTCTTCTTGATGAGGGATGCACTGTTCCTTTTATTTCACGTTACCGCAAAGAAATGCACGGAAGTTGTGACGACCAAGTTATAAGAGATTTTGCAGATAGGCTTGAATATTTAAGAAACTTTGAAAAGCGCAAAGAAGAAATTATAAAGCTTATTACAGAACAAGAAAAAATGACGCCAGAAATAATGGACAGTTTGGATAAAGCTTTAACACTTACAGAGTTGGATGATATATATAGGCCTTTCCGCCCAAAACGTCAAACAAGGGCAACAATTGCAGAGGCAAAGGGATTAAAACCTCTTGCAGAAATAATTTTAGCTCAAAAAGAAACCAAATCTCTTGAAGAACTTGCAAAAGATTATATTAATGAAGAAAAACAAGTTTTAACAGTAGAAGATGCATTGCAAGGAGCAAACGATATTATTGCAGAAATGATTTCTGACAATGCAGAAATAAGAAAACTTTTAAGAGAGTTTTTGTTTGACTCAGCCCAAATTGTTACTACATTAAAACCAGGCGAAAAGTATTTGGTTTATCAAACATACGAAAATTATAAAGAGCCAGTTAATAAAATACCAAGTCACAGAATTTTGGCAATTAACCGTGGCGAAAAAGAAGATTGCTTAAAGGTTGATGTAGAAACAAATGACGAAAAGTGTTTAGAAATTATTTCTGGGGAAGTTTTAATTAAAAACGGCTCTTTTGCAGAATTTTTAACAGCAACAATTCAAGATAGTTTTGAACGTCTTATTTTGCCAAGCCTTATAAGAGAATTAAGAAACACTTTAACAGACACGGCAAGTGAACAAGCCATTAAAATGTTTGAGGTTAATTTAAAACCTCTTCTTATGCAACCACCACTAAAAGATAAAGTTATTTTGGGATTAGATCCTGCTTATAGAACAGGTTGCAAAGTTGCAGTTATTGATACAAATGGAAACGTAATAGACAAAACTGTAATTTTTCCAACCCCACCACACAACCAAATAGAAAAATCTGAGCAAGTTATTGCAGAACTTGTTAAAAAACATAAAGTAGATGCAATTTCTATTGGCAATGGTACTGCAAGTAAAGAAAGTGAAATTTTTGTAAGTAATTTAATCAAAAAACTTTCAAGAAAAGTTGAATATATGGTAGTTAACGAGGCGGGGGCATCTGTTTATAGTGCATCTAAAGTTGGCGCAGAAGAATTTCCTGATTATGACGTAACAACAAGAAGTGCGGTTTCAATTGCACGCAGATTGCAAGACCCTCTTGCAGAACTTATTAAAATTGATGTTAAGTCAATTGGGGTTGGTCAATATCAACATGACATGCCTCAAAAACGTCTTTCAACTGTTCTTGATGGGGTTGTAGAAGATTGTGTTAACTCAGTTGGCGTAGATCTAAACACAGCAAGTTATAAATTGTTAGAACATATTTCTGGTTTAAATGCTGGTATTGCAAAAAATATAGTTGAATATAGGCGTAAAAACGGTAAATTTACAGAAAGAAAAGAACTTTTAAACGTTTCAAAGCTTGGAGAAAAGGCTTTTGTTCAATGTGCTGGCTTTTTAAGAATCCCTGGCGAAAAAAACATTTTAGATAATACAGGTGTTCACCCAGAAAGCTACACAGCAACAAAAAAACTTTTAAAAATGTTTAATATGACAGAAAAAGATGTTGCAAACGATAACATACAAAACCTACCAAGACTTATTGGTGCAAAAGGTGAAGATCGTGTAGCAGAGGCATGTGGTATAGGTGTGCCAACATTAAATGATATTGTTAAAGAACTTTTAAAACCAGGCAGAGATATTCGTGATGATCTTCCAAAACCAGAGCTTAGAAGTGATGTTATGAGTATAGAAGACCTTAAGGTTGGCATGGTTATGAACGGAACTGTAAGAAACGTTATTGATTTTGGTGCTTTTGTTGATATTGGTGTTCACCAAGATGGACTTGTTCACATTTCTGAAGTTTGCGAAAGATATATTAAACATCCAAGCGAAGAGTTAACTGTTGGACAAGTAGTAAAAGTAAAAATTATTAACATTGACCTTCAAAAACAACGTATTGGCTTATCAATTAAGCGCGCAGGAGAAGAAGAAACAATTATTGTTACCAACGAAAAACCAACTGTTTAAAACAATATAAGATAAAAAAAAGAATTAAGAAAAATCTAAATTTCTTAATTCTTTTTTGTTTTATTGTTCAACTAAAGCACAGTCCGGTTGAGTAGGAGCTTCCTTAATTGTTGGTAAAGTTGTTGATTCTTGCTCTGTATGACTTATGTCAGCTTCTTGTTTGTCTTCAGCTGATTGTTGTTCTCCATACAATTTTTGTGATATTTTTTGAGCAATTTCCAGATTAATCATAAAAATTTCAGCTTCATCCGCGCCAGATAAATCATAGTGTCTTAGTTCTTCATTTTTCATTTCTAAAAGCATTTGTTCATGTTCTTTTGCATCTACTTGAAACTTAGAGAGTCTAGCACTTGAATTTGCTTGTGCATAATTATAACTATATGAATTAAACCATTGAGAAATCGTTTGATCATTTTGTAAAGACAATTTTATAATGTCATAATAAAGATTCAAATCTCTTGCAATTAAATCAACAACATTATGATCCGGATACATTTCGTCAAGTTTTTCAAAAACTTTATTTTGATCAATAACCCTTGGTGTTTGTTGTGGTGGTTTGTGAACGCTAACATTTTTTACACCAAAAAAGCCTAACGCTTCGTCATAAGACAAATCAACAGGAATGTAGGTTTGAAAGTGTTTTAATGCCCAGTATAAACTAGGGTTTTCGGCCTTTAAATTTTTAACTGTTCCATTTGGGCACTCTTTTTGAAATCTGCTTTGCAAATGTGCAACATAGTCACCGGCAATAGTTAACGTTTCAAACCTATAGTCTGTCATTAAAATTAAATATTCGCCAGGTGCCAAATTAAGTTCTTTAGCGTGGTGGTTTAAGTATGACTTTGCCAAAAGTTCTTCTTCGTTTGCTGCTTTTGTTTTTATACTATCAACATAGCCGTTTTTATCTGCAATTCTACCAAGCCTTTCTACAAATTGGCCAAAAACATGGTATTCTTTATTGTATTTAACGCCACAAGCAGCAAAAACGTCAGACATTGATAAGGTTTGGCCTGTTTCTCTTTGGCAGCTTTTAATAACAGATCTAATTTTATTATAAAGTGGAAACTTGTGTATAGGCCCGCCATAAATATCGCCGCCCATATCTAAATATAAATCCAGTTCTTTTTTTAAGTTTTGTATTAAAGCTTGATATGGCATTTTAAACCTCACTTAAACAGAATTTTTATATTATTATTTATAATTATAACCTATAAATTGCTAAATTTCAATAAAGCACCAGATTTTTGTATAAAAAGACTAAATTGAAAATGAAATATATTACTCTAATTCTAATTTTCCAGTGTAAAGTTGATTATATTTTCCTTTTAAAGCAATTAAATCTTCGTGTGTGCCACGTTCTATAATTCTACCTTGCTCTAAAACCATAATAACATTTGCGTTTTGAATAGTTGACAATCTGTGAGCAATAACAAAGGTTGTTCTTCCACTCATTAAAGCATCCATACCATCTTGAACTAGTTTTTCAGTGTGTGTATCTATGCTAGAGGTTGCTTCGTCTAAAATCATAACAGGCGCGTTTGCAACAGCAGCCCTTGCAATAGACAAAAGTTGGCGTTGCCCTTGAGATAAATTTGCTCCGTCTCCCTCAAGAACAGTATCGTATCCGTTAGGTAGAGAGTTGATAAATGTATCTGCATTTGCAAGTTTTGCAGCTTCATAAATTTGTTCATCAGTTGCATTTAAATTGCCAAATCTTATATTTTCTTTAATGGTTGCTGTAAACAAATTGGTATCTTGCAAAACCATACCTATTGATCTTCTAAGGTCATCTTTTTTAATTTTATTTATGTTAATTCCATCATATCTAATTTTGCCATCGGCCAAATCATAAAATCTATTAATTAAGTTTGTTATTGTTGTTTTGCCAGCACCAGTTGCGCCAACAAACGCTATTTTTTGGCCAGGTTTAGCATAAAGAGAAACATTATGCAAAACAATTTTTTCTGGATTATATCCAAAATCTACATCAAAAAATCTAACATCACCCTGAACTTTGCTAATAGTTGTTGTTCCGTCGTGGTGAGGGTGTTTCCATGCCCAAATACCATCTTTGCTATCAGTTTCTACTAGCGTTCCATCACTTGATTTTTTTGCTTTAATTAAAGTTACATAACCATTGTCTTCTTCTGGTTTTTCATCCATCATTTCAAAAATACGTTCTGCACCTGCAAGTGCCATAACAATTCCATTTACTTGTTGAGACATTTGATTTATTGGCATGTTAAAACTTCTAGATAGTTGTAAAAAGGCGCTTATTGTTCCAATATCTAAAGCACTAAAGCCTGTTAAAGTTAAAGTATTAACACCATTTAATGCCATAATGGCGCCAAAAACAGCAATTGCCGCATATTGAAAAAATCCCAAATTGCCAAGAAGAGGCATCATGATATTTGCATAAGTATTTGCTTTTGTTGCATGAAAGCACAACTCTTCGTTTAGCACATCAAAATCTATTTTATTTTGTTCTTCGTGGTTAAAAACTTTTACAACTTTTTGGCCCTTAATCATTTCTTGAATAAAGCCAGTTCCTTTACCAACAGCTTTTTGTTGCCCAACAAAGTGTTTTTTGCTTTTACCGCCAACGGTTTTTGTTATTAAAAATATAAAAAACAAAAACACAAGAACAATTAAAGTTAAATAAATGCTTAAAATTAGCATGCTTACAAATACAAAAACAACGGTAACTATAGAAGATAAAAATTGTGGTATACTTTGGCACAACATAACTTCTAGCGCATCAGTATCATTTGTATATCTGCTCATAATATCGCCGTGAGTATTAGAGTCAAAATATTTTATAGGCAATTTTTGCATTTTTTCAAACATTTCATCACGAATGTTTTTTAAAACGCCTTGAGAGATATATACCATCAACAAATTATATAGGTATGTAGAAACAATTCCAACAATAAATATACCAACCATATAAATAATTGTTGTAATAAGGCCACTAAGATCGGTAGAACCAGCGGCTAGTAAAGGCTCTATAAAATCGTTTATAATAGTTTTAATAAATAAAGAAGAGGATACGCTTACAAAAGCACCAATTAAAATACAAATACAAACACCAATAAATTTAAGCTTGTGGCTTTTAAAAATATATCTTAATAATCTAAACAATGTTCCTTTGGCGTTTTTTAATTTTTGGGGTTTACTTGCTTTCATTTTTTTTACCCCCTTTTTTTGTTTGTTGATTATAAATATCCTTGTATATATCACAAGTTTTTAGCAATGTATTGTGTTTGCCTTGAGCAATAATTTTACCTTTATCCAAAACAATAATCATGTCTGCAGCTTGCAAACTATTTATACGTTGAGCGATAATAATTTTTGTTGTATCTGGCATTTCTTCTTTAAGCGCTTTTCTTATTAAGGAATCCGTTTTAGTATCAACCGCACTTGTAGAATCGTCTAATATTAAAATCTTTGGTTTTTTAAGCAAGGCTCTTGCTATACAAAGTCTTTGTTTTTGACCACCACTAAAATTTGATCCGCCTTGTTCAACATGCGTATCATACTTGTCTGGCAAAGTTTTTATAAAGTCATCCATACAAGCAACCTTGCAAGCATGTTTAATTTCTTTATCGGTAGCTTTTGCATTGCCCCATTTTAAATTTTCTTTTATAGTGCCGCTAAACAACACATTTTTTTGCAAAACAACACTAACAGCATCTCTTAAAGCTTTTACATCATAATCTTTTACATTTTTACCAGCAACAAAAACATTACCAGCAGTTGTGTCATACAATCTTGGTATTAGACTTACAAGGGTGCTTTTACTACTACCTGTTGCGCCCAACACGCCAATTGTTTGGCCAGATTTAATTTTAAGGTTTATATCTTTTAAAACTAATTTAGAAAAGTCGCCTGTGTAGCTAAAAGAAACATTGTCAAAAACGATTTCGCCATTTTTTACATCAATTATTGCATTTTCTGGGCTAACTATATCTGGTTGTTCGTTTAAAACCTCTATAATTCTTTCACAAGACGGCCTAGAAATTGTTATGTTTACAACAACCATAGAAAACATTAAAAGAGAGTTTAACATTTGCATAGAATATGTAAACATAATTGTAAGCTCGCCCGTGGTTAATGCAGTTCCATTTGAATTAACAATTAATTTAGCACCAATAAAAGCAACCAAAATCATACAAGTGTAAACTGCAAATTGCATTAATGGAGAGTTGTATGCCAAGAGCTTTCTTGCTCTAGAATAATCTTTATAAATAGAATTACTTATATTGCCAAATTTTTTAACTTCATAGTCTTCTCTTGCATAAGCTTTTACAACCCTTGCACCTCTAACATTTTCTTCTACAACTTGGTTTAGGTCGTCATATTCTTTAATAACTTTTACAAAAATAGGGTGTACAAGTTTCATTATCAAAATCAAGCCAGCAAATAAGAGGGGGCAAGCAATTAAAAATATAATGGCTAATTTTGCGTTAACAGTAAAGGTCATAATTAAAGTAAAAATAAGCACAAGTGGACTTCTTATTGCTATTCTTATAATCATTTGGTAAGACATTTGAACAAAGTTAACATCTGTGGTAATTCTGGTAATTAAACTAGCAGGCGAAAATTTATCTATGTTTTTAAATGAAAAGTCTTGAATTTTATGATATAAATCTTTTCTTAAATTTTTTGCAAATCCGCTACTTGCTTTAGAACAACTAACGCCGGATAAAACACCAAAAACAAAAGATAATAAGGCCATAACAACAAGCATGATACCAACCTTTATAATAATGCTCATCTGTCTGCCAGAAACAGCATCAAGTAGGTCTGCAATAAAGTAAGGCATTAACACATCAAGAACAACTTCTATTGCAACATAAACACCTGAAAGTATAGATGCTTTTTTATATTCTCGCACGCTTTTAAACAATTTTCTAAACATTTATTTTCAGCTCCTTTTTTAGTAATTTTGATATTAATTATTGGGCTTTAATGCTGATGTTAATTATGCTTACGTTTTATAAAACCCAACAATACAAACAAGTTTGTGTTAAAAAATAGTTTGAACTCAAACTATTTTATTTAAAATTGCGTATTTGTCAAACAGTTTGCGATAAGCGTTAAAATATTTATTAATTAATATAGTATAAAATGCATATTTATGTACTTAAAGCTTTAGATATAAAAACAATGGTTTTATAAAATATAAATTTGTTTGTTAAATAACAACTATTTTGCTAAAATATAAACATTAAAAAAGGAGAGATAAGATGAAAGTTTTATTAACTGGTGGCTTGGGATATATAGGCAGCCACACTGCCGTTGAACTTATTAACGAGGGGTTTGATGTAGAAATTATGGATAACCTGTACAACTCGAATATAAATGTTGTAGAAAAACTTAAAAAAATAACCAACAAGGAAGTAAAATTTTATAAAATAGACCTTTTAGATGTTGAGGGGATGGATAATCTTTTTAAGCAAGGCAAATATGACGCGGTTATTCATTTTGCGGGACTTAAAGCGGTGGGTGAATCCTCCATAAAACCATTAATGTATTATGAAAACAATATAACAGGAACAATTAATCTTTTAAAAGCAATGGAAAAGTATAAAGTAAACAACCTTGTCTTTAGTTCTTCGGCTTGTGTATATTCTGACAAAAACGTTGCGCCATTTCATGAAGAAGATATTATATCTCCAATTAACCCATATGGAAGAACAAAATATTTTATAGAAGAAATTATTAAAGATTATGCCAATGCAAATAAATGTTTTAAAGCAGTAATATTAAGGTATTTCAATCCAATTGGCGCACATGAAAGTGGTCTTATTGGCGAAAATCCTAATGGAATACCAAACAATTTAATGCCATATATAGCAAGGGTTGCCTTTGGTAAATTAAAAGAATTAAGTGTTTTTGGCAATGACTATGATACACCAGACGGAACAGGGGTGAGAGATTATATTCACGTAGTAGATTTGGCAAAAGGACACGTTGCAGCATTAAATCATATAAAGGATTTTGATGGATATAAAATTTATAATTTGGGCACAGGTCATGGATATAGTGTGCTAGACGTTGTTAATGCTTTTAACAAGGTGTGTGGCAATAAAGTAAATTATAAAATAGTTGACCGCCGCCCAGGTGACGCCGCATGCGTGTATGCATGTCCTGACAAAGCATATAAAGATCTTGGTTTTAAAACAACAAAAACCTTAGATGAGATGTGCTATTCTTCTTATAATTTTGAAAAAAACAATAAAGATTAATAAAAAAACCAGCAAAGTTCTGCTGGTTTTTTTATTGAATTAACTAGCAAAAAAAGAGTTTTTTAACCTAGTTTATTATTTGTTTTTTTGTTAAAAACAAACACTTTGTCGTTAAAAATCCTTCTAATCTTACTTTTTTTATTAAAAAAAACTACTATAAGGCACAAAAAAACAATGGCAATTAAAGCCCAAACCCAAATACCCCATGAGTGAAACGGAATGATATATCCCGCACCAATAAAGCATAAACAAAACAGACCGACCGGTCGGGTAATTAAATTTGTTATTAAAAAGAATTTAAAATTCATATTCATAACCCCAGCAAGCATGCACAACAAGTCGTCAGGGAACATTGGAAAAAGCATCATAAAGAAGAATATGATATTGCTATTTTTAAGTTTGTTTTGAAAAGAGGCCGATCTTTGTTTGCCAAAAATTAAGTTTAAAAACTTTATACCAAATGTTTTGCCTAATAGGTAAGCAAAAATGCTGCCAAGCATAATAGAAAGTGTACTTAATAAAAATGTATAAAATGGGCCAAAAATAACAACCCCAGTAAGAGTGGTTAAAGAAGATGGAAGGGGCAAAAAAGTAACTTGCAAAAATTGTAAAATAACAAAAACAAAATAAGACCAAAAACCAAAAGATAAAATCCATTCTTTAAGTTTTTGCATGTCGGTTAATATGGTAGAAAGGTTGCTATTTTTAAA
>JAFQOM010000098.1 GCA_017403205.1 Clostridia bacterium
ATATAATAACAAAAAGGAGACCTTATGGCATTAGTTGCAGATTATCATACACATACTAAATATTCACGTAATAATCACGGAAAAGGCACTATAGAAGAAAATGTAAGAGTGGCTTACGAAAAGGGATTACGCCAAATTGCTATTACCGACCACGGTTTTAACCAAAAAATGTATGGTGTAAGGCGCACAGATATACCAAAAATAAAAAAAGAAATTGAAGATGCAACCGAATGCTACCCTATTGAGGTTTTATTTGGTGTTGAGGCAAACTTAATTTCAAATCAAGGAGATATTGACATTATTCCAGAAGATTACGAAAATTTGGATATTGTTTTGTGCGGTTTTCACAGACTTGTTAAGTCTACAAGTTCTAAAGAACAACGCAAATTTGTGTTAAAAAATATTATGAGTGAAATATTTCACCACACAAGCAAAAAACAAATAGAACGTAACACAAACGCTTACATTAACGCAATGCGCAAATACGATATAGATATTTTAACGCACCTTAACCATGGTTGCAAAGTTGATGTTGAAAAAGTTGCTCGCGTTGCAAAAGAAACCAACACTTATATTGAACTAAACGGTAAAAGACTTGGTTTAACTGATGCCGAAATTTTAACTTGCTATAATTTAGGTTGCAAGTTTGTTGTTAACAGCGATGCGCACCACCCTAGCCGTGTTGGAGATTGTCACCTAGGTTTAGAGGCGGCTTTAAGGCTAAGATTGCCAGATAGTTGCATTGCTAATTATAACAATGTTATAGCACTAAAAAAAGATAAACGTAAGAAAAGGAGTTAACCAAATGGCAGACTGCAAGGCACAAATTTTATCTAGCATACCTAATAATAATTGTTGTAGTCACACCTTTGTTAACGTGGTTTTTGTTTTATCTGCTCAAATTGATAAAGAATATAAAAACCTTTTGCTTAACGCTAACAACGAAACACTTAATAAGGTAAGCAAAATTGTTAATAATTTCTACCCTAATATCCAACTTAATAGTTGGAATAATTTTTTGTTGATAAGCGGCAATGTGTTTGAACTTCTTCAAACATTAAGTTTTTCTAAAAAGTTAAACTTAAACTACTATGAAAATGATTGCGATAAACTTACTATATTAAAAACAATGTTTTTAGTTAATGGCAATTTTTACTATAATCAAGATAACACCAAAAATTCAACAGGCTATAGTTTAGAGTTTGTTTTTAAAGATGAAGAATTTTCTAACACTGCACTAACTTTACTTGAAGAATATGGCTTTACTTTAAAGAAAATTAAACGGCTCTCTAATTTTGTTATATACACAAAAAATAGTAACATTATATGCGATTTGTTAGTTAAATTAGGAGCAACTTACACTGCCTTAGAAGTTCAAAACAGTTTAGCAATTCGCGAAATTAGAAATGCTGCTAACCGACAAAACAATTGTTTTGAATTTAATTTAGATAAAACTTTAAATGCAAGCGGGCTGCAGATGCAAGCAATTAACTATATTATAGATAACTACTCTATCGATTATCTAGACGAAAACTTAAGGGAAATAGCACTTGTGAGAATTGCCAACCCTGATGTTTCGTTAAACGACTTAAGACAACTGCTCAATAATAAAATTAGCCGAGCAGGCATTAAATATAGGTTAGATAAAATTATAGATATTTATAAAAAACTTAAAGGGGAATAATTTTTACTTAGGAGAATTTATGGAAGAGACAAACCAACCCACAATGAAACCTTTTGTTCATTTACACGTTCACACCGAATTTTCGTTGCTTGACGGTGCTGCAAGAATTAAAAAAATGGTTAAACTTGCAAAAGAATATAATATGCCAGCAGTTGCAATAACCGACCATGGAAATATGTTTGGTGCAACAAGATTTTTTGATGCTTGCAAAGAAGTGGGAATTAAACCTATTTTTGGCACAGAATTTTATGTAGATGACGATTTAACAAACAAACATGGTAAACAAAAATTCTCTCACCTTGTGTTGCTTGCCAAAAACGAACAAGGCTACAAAAATTTAAGTATGCTTAACACCATAGCA
>JAFQOM010000099.1 GCA_017403205.1 Clostridia bacterium
TAATGCAAAAAAATAAACTACCCTTTTTAATTTTTTCTATTTTTTGACAAATATCTTTTACTTCAAGATCAAGATCTCCCTTAACCTGTTTTACAGAAATGTCTTTTAAAATATCTTTTAATTTCATATATAAATTCTCTCTTAACCTATATTGATGTTAAAATATATGATTTTGTTTTAATAAATATTACGTTGAAATAATTATGCTTGTAGAGCTATCAATAATTGTTGTAGGAGATGGAAATTGATGTTTTACTACCCCTCCTTCGCCATCAACTTCATAATAAACACCCATTTCTTCTAAAACAGCAATTGATTTAGAAAGAGACATGCCAACAAAGTCTGGAACCTCAAATGCTTTTGATTTAACCGTATCATCATCTTTAGGTAAATTTTTATAGTTTATAATCGCTTCTAATATTTGTTTTGCATAAGGTTTAGCCACTACGCTACCATAATAAGCGCCGCTACTTGGCTCGTCTACACAAAGGAGTAATGCATATTGAGGATCATTGTTACTATTCAAAAAACCGAAGAAAGAAGAAACATATTTTCCACTTTCAATTTTACCATCTAACCCATATTTTTGTGCAGTACCTGTTTTTCCAGCAACTTTATATCCCTCTATAAAGGTCATATCTCCATTTTTACTTAATGCTCTTTCTAATAAAAAACATAAGTCTTTAGACACCTGTTTATTTTTTAGATTTTTGTTACTAATCAAATTAACATTTTGAAAAACTGTATTTTTATTACAGTCTAAATAGCTTTCTGTAAGTGTTGGTTGATAAAGTGTTCCACCATTTATAAGCGAACAAAAAGAATTTACAAGTTGAAGTTGAGTAACAGCAACAGAGTGACCAAAACCAATTCTGGCCAAATCAACATTTTTAACTAAATTTAAATCAATAATAAGCCCTGCACTTTCCCCAGCAATATCAACACCAGACATATTTCCTATTCCAAAGATTTTTAAATAGTGATAAAATTTTTCTTTGCCTAACCTTAACGCCAAATCCATAAAACAACAATTGCAAGAATTTGATACACACTCTTCAAGTGTTTGGCTGCCATGTCCCGTTGTCTTCCAACATTTAATTTTTTGCCCATCAATTATTCTAAATCCAGGACAATAAAATTTTTCATTTAAATTTGTTAAACCTTCACTTAATGCTGCGGCAAGTGTAAAAATTTTAAAAGTAGATCCTGGCTCATAAACATCTGTAACCATAGTGTTTTTTGTTAATTTCATAAGTTCTTCAACATTGTCTCTAGGTATATTGTTTAGATCAAAAGTAGGATATTTTGCCATTGCAATAATTGAAGAATTTGCTGGATTTAAAATAATAGCAGAAATACTTTTAGGGTTGTGATCCTTTGCGATGTCTTCAAAAACATTTTCCACTATGTTTTGAATATTAATATCTATTGTTAACTTTAAATTCAATCCATCTGTTGGTTTAATATAATATTTTAATGAATCATCTAATGATATTCCCCTTACATCACTTTGTGTTAAATATTTTCCATTTGTGCCTGATAAAATTTTATTATAAAAACTTTCCACACCACTTTGCCCAAAACTGTCACTAGTTAAAAATCCTATGGTTTGTGATAATAATTTTCCGTATGGATAAATTCTTGAAATGTTTTCTGCAACATATATGCCCTTATATCCTAAATTTATAGCTTTTAATGCAACATCTTCAGATATTTGCAATTTAATTAAATTTTCACTAGCAGAAACATTTTTAACCTTTTTATATACATCATCATATTTTAAATTTAATAATGATGATAGTTTGGTTGCAAGTTCAACCGGCTTATCAACTTCTTTTGACCTAACATACAAATCATAACTTGTTTTAGTCGATGCTAAAATATTGGCATTACAATCCAATATTTGCCCTCTTTTGGCCGTTAAAGGAAGAGTTCTAACCCATTGATCAATTGCAATCAATTGCAAATTTTTTGAGTTTGAAACTTGTAAATAAAATAACCTACAAATTAAAATAAAAAAAATAAAGGTTACCATCAAAACAAATGATAGTAACCTCTTTTGTATAGATATAGTTGAATATTGAGTATAGGGTTTTATAATTATTATCCACCTTTTTTGTTATTTGAATAATATTTTGTTAAACCCTTTTTTGTTTTAATACAAATAATCGTTTTGCTCAAATACAATATTATTGCTTACATCTTTTTTAACGTCTTCTTGTTGTTGATAAACAGTTTTAGATGTTGCAACGCTTAAGCTTGATGGCTTATTTAAATTTTTTGTTAAAGAGTTTATAACAAAAACATTATATATTAACAATATGCCAAGCAAAAACGCAATAGAAGTAAAAGCAAAAAATAATGGTTTATTAGAAAAAGAAAACTTTGATTTTTTGCTTTGAACCGGTTGCTCTTCTTCTTTTTGCCAAACTAAATTATCCAAAAATTCATTTGGTTGAAGCTCCATTTCAAAAACAGCATCTGGTTCTATTTGACTTGAAGACAATGTTATATCGTCAAAATTTATATCTTGTGCAAAATTTTGTTCATCAAAATCTTCTATTTGTTTTTCTGCAAACTCTTGAACATCATAGATTTTGTCAAAATTTATATCATCTATTTGAGCTATGCGCTCTTCAAGCAATATATCACTTCTGCTTTTTGACTCAATCATAATATTGCCACCCTCTCTTTTATTTTAAATTTTTTGTGCTATCCTTAATTTGCTAGACATGCTTCTTTTATTTTGCATAACTTCAATATCTGTTGGAATAACAGGTTTTTTGTTAATTAATTTTAAAATTGCTTTGTGATTGCATACACAAATCGGGAAATTTTTTGGACATATACATCCAGTAGAATTATTAACAAAATTGTTTTTAACTATTCTATCTTCTAAAGAGTGAAAAGTTATAATACAAAGTCTACCACCTGGGTTTAATACTTCTACCATATCATCTAAAACAGATTTTAGACTATCAAGTTCACCATTAACCTCAATTCTTAAGGCTTGAAATGTTTTTTTTGCAACACTGCCACCTTTGTGAAGAACTTTTGGAGGAACACTTTTTTCTATTATACTTACAAGTTTAAAAGTAGAATCAATTGGTTTAATTTGTCTTTCTTTTATAATGTTTCTTACAATAGATTTAGCAAAAGACTCTTCACCATATTCATATAAAATTTTTACTAAATCTTTTTCATCATAAGTATTAACAACATCAAAAGCAGTTAGCTTTTGGGTTTTGTTCATACGCATATCAAGCTTTGCATCTTTAGAGTAACTAAAACCTCTTTCAACCTCGTCGATTTGATAAGAAGAAACACCCAAGTCTGCTAAAATACCATCAACCTTAGAAATATTATTATCAATTAAAATTTGTTTTAAATTTTTAAAGTCACTATGAACAATAATCTTTTTGCAACTAAATTTAGATAATCTTTGCATCGCTACTTCTATAGCATCCAAATCTTTATCTATTCCGATTAATGTGCCATTTTTATTTAACAAGTTTGCTATTGCACTGCTATGGCCAGCCCCACCTAATGTTGCGTCAATATAAACGCCATCAGGCTTTATGTTTAAGCCATCAATGCATTCTTTAAGCATAATAGGAATATGTTTAAATTCCATATTCACCTAGGCTAGATAAAATTTGATCAAAACTGGAATTTGCCTTGTTGGAATAATCTAACCAATTTTCTTTTGACCATAATTCAACTCGATTACCCACACCAATAAACACAACATCTTTTTGGATGTTAGCAAAACTCTTTAAACTTGCTGGCAATAAAAAACGTCCTTGATTGTCTTCTTCAATTTCAACTGCAGAAGAAAACAACATTCTTAATGGTTGTTGAAGTTTGCTATCAAACATAGGGAGATTAGAAATGTTTTGAAGTATTTTAGAAAATTGATCTTTAGCAACCAAAAACAAGCAACCGTCATTGCCTTTTGTTAAAACAGCACCATCGCAAAAATCTTTTTTGAATTTGCTTGGGATTCTTAATCTGTTTTTGCTATCACAACTATGCTCATATTCCCCTAAAAACATTTTAGTTGCAGCTCCCCCTTACACCGCATAGTGTAACATAATTTTTAACCACTTCCAACCACTTTTGACCACTTTGGGATAAAAATTAAGATTTTTTTTGTAAAAAACATATATTTTGTGCAAACTGCACATAAAAAAACAAGCCAAAAATATTTGACTTGTTTTTATAAAAAATTAATTTTATAAATCTAATGTCTTGATTTCAACCAACTTATTCTTAACCATATCACAAGATGTTAAATAATAAACAATATCATTTAAAACAATCTTTTCTTTGGCCTGCGGAACTTTGCCATGTAAATGACCATATACAACTGCGTCTACGTTATATTTCTCTATAAGTTTAGTAAATGCTGTTGGTTGATTAAACTTATCAAAAGGAGGATAATGCATTAAACAAATTAATTTTTGACCATCTTTTTTTAATTTGCTTGCCATTTGAAAAGACATTTCCAGCCTAATAAGCTCTCTATCAACTATTTTTTGGTCGCTTGCTAAAAAGGCTTTATTGTCTTCTAACAGCCAACCTCTAGAACCGCAAAAAACATAGTTTTCTATTTCTATAGCATCATTTTGAAGAGCATAAACATTTTTAGGAAGCACACCCCTTACTTTTGATATTGTGCCCCACCAATAGTCATGATTGCCTTTAATTATAATTTTTTTGCCAGGCAATTTAGAAAGAAACTCAAAGTCAGGTTTTGTATCTTCCAACCTCATTGCCCAACTTAAATCACCACACAATAAAACAACATCTTGATCTGTTACTTTTGTTGTCCAATCTTGAACAATTTTATCTAAATACCCCTCCCAAACAGGGCCAAAAATATTCATTGGTTTTGAGTTGTTTATTGATAAGTGAAGATCTGAAATTGCAAAAATTTTCACTTTGTTAATCCTTTTAATAAAGTATAATAGGTTATATCTATATTATTATAAATGTTAATTTAAAAATAAGCAAGAGACTTTTTATAAAGCCTCTTGCCTAATTTTTAATATATCGGTTATACAATCTAAATTCTTTGATTTTGTATCGCTGTTGGAAATATTGGCAATTCAAATACACCACTGCAAACTTCTTGAGTAAACTCTTGAGCTGGTGGAGGTGCACAATAACCATAACTTGGCACTAAAATTTCTGACCTAACAAGCACCCTTGTAATAAGAGTTATACAAAAACTAATATTAAATACATTGTCTTCCACCCAATTTCCAATAGGGCTTGAGGTTGCACCAAAAACTTCAATTCTGTATGGAACAATTGATGGCTGTGGAATAAATAAAATTATGTCGTTTGGTATAGTTACTGTTGTTTCTCCAGTTCCCGTTATACCATTTGCATCTGTGTATGTTACTAGTATTGGAACCACCGCGTCAAACGAAACTCTTGCAAAATTTGGTTTTTCTGTGAGGCGATCAATAACAAGATTGTTCACTTGAGTTTCGCCGTTTGTTGTAGCACTAACAAATGTTAGTGGCGTTGTTGGATTTGCAGGTGTTTGATTTTCAAGTGTTACCAAAATATTTGTTTGCTGAATTTGCCTCATAGCAGAATCTAAAACTTTGTCTACTTGAATACAAGCCTTTTCACATATGCCGTTTAATGGATTGCCAGATATAACACCCGGACAATTTCCGCTTCTGTTACACGTATAAAATGACATTAAAAAATACCTCCTACATCTTCTTTTAAAAGAAGAATTTAAATAAGTCACTCTCCTTAATATGCAGCAAAACATTTTAATTTTTATAAAAAAATTAGAATATTTAAACTAATATAATTTTATGTAAGATGTTTTTAAAATGTTAAAATTGAATAAAAAA
>JAFQOM010000100.1 GCA_017403205.1 Clostridia bacterium
ATTAAAGCTTAATTAAATTTATTTAAAAGGAAATTTATTTTTATGAAGAAAGGTTTAGGAAGAGGGCTTGATGCGTTGTTCTCAATTTACGAAGAAGACAATGAGCCAAAAGTAGAAATTAAAACAGCAAAACCAGAAGTTGCAGAAGAACCAAAACAAAACGGCGTAGTGGAACTTGATATTAAAAGAGTTGATCCAAATATGAATCAACCTAGAAAATATTTTGAGCCAACAGCATTAAAAGAACTTTCTGAGTCAATTAAACAGCATGGTGTTATTCAACCAATTATTGTTAACGAAGAAAAGAACGGAAGATATACAATTATTGCCGGAGAACGTAGGTTTAGAGCTTCGTTAATAGCTGGCCTTAAAACAATCCCAGCTATTATTAAACAATACACACCAAAGCAAGTTAAAGAAGTCGCTCTTGTTGAAAACCTTCAAAGAGAAGATTTAAACCCAATTGAAGCTGCCAAAGCAATCAAACAACTTATGGATGACTATTCTTTTACTCAAGAAAGTGTTGCTGATAGAATTGGAAAAAGCCGCCCAGTTGTTGCAAATACATTAAGACTGCTCTCTTTGTCAGATGAAGTTGTTTCTATGATAGAAAAAAACAAAATTTCTGCTGGACACGGAAGATGCCTAGTTGTTGTTGAAGATAAACAAAAACAAATTGAGATTGCCAATATTGTAATTGAAAATAAACTTTCTGTTAGAGATTTGGAAACACTTATTAAAAACTACTCATCTAATTCAACAAAACAAATTACAAAAGAAAAACCAAAACAAAGCATAGAGTTGAAAGAATTAGGTCATAGATTGCAAAGATTGTTTAGAACTAAAGTAAAAATTGCTGGAGACGACAATAAAGGCAAAATTCTTATAGATTATTTTAATAGAGACGATCTTGATCGAATTTGTAAATTTATTGATACATTGGAGAATAATTAATTTAATTTTTAAAGAACGGTTGATTTAGCCGTTCTTTTTTTGTTTCACGTGAAACAATTTATTTGTACTTTATCTTTTATTTTAATTTACCATAGATTTCTGTTTTGAATATTTCTTTGTTATTATTAACTACTTTATTATTATTTGTATTAAAAACCTAATAAATGGTTTATTAAGCAAACCAAAAAACAAAAGGCATATATTATTATTTTTTAAATATGTTTTTATAATTTAATTTATTATTTTTACAAATTGACTAAACTTTACAAACATTAGCAGTTGAAACACCCCACAATGTTTCACGTGAAACATTTTTTAAATAAAATCTTTAATTAAGAAACATGTATAAGATACACTGTTTACTTTGATAAAGTAACAAAGATTGCTCAGGTTGTATATTGTTTAAATGTTTATAAAAGACCCTTAAAATATTAAAACAAAAATTTGTTTCACGTGAAACAAAACCATAAATATAATTTGATTTTATATACTTTGGGGCTTATTTATAAATACACGCACTTTATAACGTATTGATTAAGAAATATATTACTACAAAACAGTATTTTGCTTAATTAAATTCGCAACACAAATGTTTCACGTGAAACATTGTTATAAAGTTACTCCAAAGATATGTTAGTGTATTAAAGCACATTGCCCTGGATCCAAATGGAAATACGCAAAACAAAAAGAGGCTCGTGATGTAAACAAACCATTTTATAAATGTTGCGTATTAATGATATGGGCTTAGAGTATTGTTGGAGATAGTTGTTGTCTTGTTGATGTTATGAAGGTTACGATGTTTGTTTAATAACGATATATCTTGCGTTGTCTGACGGTTGTATTGGGTAAAGTAAAAGACGAAGTTGTCGGGGTGTTAAACAGGTTAAATTTGAAAATAAAATTTGAATATATAATGTCTTGTTTGGATTGATGATTTATAAAAAAGCACAAAAAAATAAAGTTAGCAAAACAAAAATTATAGTTATATATTTATAACCATAATAAAAATTTGTTTGGCAAAAATAAACATAAAAAAATAAGAAAGAAAATTTCTATATATTACTAATTTAGAGAGATATATAAAAATGAACCACAAGTCGGAAAATAAATTTTAATACAAAATTTAATAAAAAGTGGATAAAAAAAATTGTTAAAAATGTATTATTTTTATTGCATTGTAAATATTAATATGATAATATTAATGGTACTATAATTGGAGGAAAATGTGAAAAATAACAAATTTAAAGGATGGCTCTTTTTTTTAGTTAGTATTGCTGTTGTTGTTTTATTGTTTTATTTCACCCAAAGTGGAAACAATGGCCAAAAAGTAGACCTGCTTGGTAACAATGCTACCGGTACAACAATTGAGCAAATGATCGGCGATGGAAGTAAAGAGAGTGAAATTGAATATATATGTATTTCGGATGGTGGTATTGGTTATGTGTTAAAAAAGGGTAGCCAATATGATAAGTCTGTTGCGGCAAACAATAGCGATTATTATTTTTACTTTGTTGCAGATAGCGACTTAACAAAACTTCAAGAAATTGTTGATAATTATAACAATACAAGAGAAGGCAAAAACCCTGAATTGCCTGGAAATACAGATTGGGTTGCTGTTTCTATAGGTCATGTGCATGCAACAGGATCTGTATGGGAAAAGGTTTTACCTTACGTTAGTGTAATAGCTATTGCAATCTTTGGATATATCTTGGTAAGAAGTATTTTGGGTGCCAATTCAAAAAGTTTTAATTTTGGAAAAACCAAAGCTCAAATTGCCCACAATGTTAAAGTAAGATTCAATGACGTTGCAGGTATTGATGAAGAAAAAGAAGAATTGCAAGAGGTTGTTGAATTTTTAAAAAGCCCTCAAAAATTTACAGAATTGGGCGCTAAAATTCCAAAAGGTATTTTACTTGTTGGTTTGCCTGGAACAGGTAAAACATTATTAGCAAAAGCAATTGCTGGTGAAAGCAATGTTCCGTTCTTTTCAATAAGTGGTTCTGACTTTGTTGAAATGTTTGTTGGTGTTGGTGCATCACGTGTAAGAGATTTGTTTGAACAAGCTAAAAAAGAATCTCCTTGCATTGTGTTTATAGATGAGATTGATGCTGTTGGCCGTCAAAGA
>JAFQOM010000101.1 GCA_017403205.1 Clostridia bacterium
TTAATTGTTTTTGTTAATTTGTTTTATTTTTTGCTTTAAAATGTTTTTATTTTTTACAACTATAATTATTAAATACAATAAATACAAAAAGTTTATAATTGTTGCAATCAAATAAATTATAAAAAACATCTTATTAAAAATAGATAGCCCAATTAAAACTAATATTGATTTTGTTATAAAATATAAAATTAAAATTATATCTAATATCAAAATAAAAGCCGATAACAACTTAAAGGTTGAATTAAATTTAAACATCCCAATAAACTCCCGTAGCTTTAATTTCATCTTGTGTAGATAATGTTTTTATTTGAGTTTCTGCCGCATTTAATCCCGCACCAATAATCGTAACCCCGTCAATTAACGCTCCCGTATGCGTTGGTGCTGCGCCAGAAATTAAAACAAAGTTATTTTTAACATCCAATATAGGTGATCCGCCTTTAATATAAATAGCCCCTACGCATGTTCCAACAAAATGTTTTTTGACATCATATGCCGTTAAAAAATTTGTTATAGAATAACAATTTTCCAACTTACCATACAAAAATCCAGCTATGCCCCCTACAAGCGTATAGGCATATTGATCTTCGTTTGTAACATTTATGTTTCCTTGTTGCCCACAATTTGTTATTGTTGGAAAATAAATTTTATTATCTTTTATAATTTCATCCCCATAAGCGCATATTCCACCACAATAACTCATCAACATATGCGAATCAAGTCGCAAATCCGCCTTATTTAAACATTTGTTAATTCCGCCATAATTAACACATGTTATGCCGCCCAACAGCGCAATTTTGTTAGATGTTGTTTGCAGTTCAGAAGTCAACTTTAAAGATTGTAAATTTAAACAATTTTCTATTACTCCATAATTTGCTATAGCAATACCACTTACCGCCGGAGATAAACCATTTATAGCGCTTGTATGAGTAATGGCGGCGTTGTTTTTGCAATTTAATATTTTGCCACCAAATTCATTGTAAACCGCCATTGTGGTTACGTTTGCATCTATAACAGATAAAATGCTTGTTTTTGTAACCTCACAATTTTTTATTTGACCAAAATTTTTATTGCTAAAAACACTTACAACACACTTTCCATCTGCCGATATATTTGCATTAATTTGTATTTTACAATTATCTATAGAGCCATTATTTGTGCTTGTTAGCACCGCAACACCTATATCTTTTTGTAAAGAATTTTGACAAGTTAATTTTAAATTTTCACAATTAATATTTACATTTGTTATATTGCCTAAATTTGTTTGAACAAACAAACTAAAATCGCCATCAATTTGTTTTTGATTTTGAAAAACAACAACGTTTAAGTTTTTAATTTTGCCAACATTGTTTTTTATAAAACAGCTTTTATCAACATCATTTAAATATAAAGTTTTATTGTTTCCTTCTAAAGTCCCTGAAAACTCCAAAACATTAATAGATTGATCTATACATATATTATTTTGCAAACTTATATTTGCATTTGATTTTAACGCCGCTGAAAGCTGCTGACTGGTATAAATTTTTATAGCTTGTCCATTTATGCCGTAGCCATAATTAAGACCAAACACGGTTAAGCACACGCCAAAAAACATTACAACCGCAAGGCTAGCAAAAAGGGTTGCTTTTAACAATTTATTTTGGTTTTTGGTTAAAAGTTTAGGTTGGATTATTATTCTGTTTAATTTAATTTTAACAGTTTGATTTTTTATACAGTAAATATGCTTTAAGTTTTCCACAATTTTAACGTTTGTTGTGTATAAATTAAAAAGTTTTTTTACTTGATTTTCTTTATCTAAAATTGCCAAAAGTTCAATAGCTGATATTATACAATTTTCTTCGCAATAAATTCTTAAACATCTGCCAGCAATGCTTTTAAATTTTTTATACATTTCAAACTTTTCTGGCGCAAAAGCATAAATTCTTATTTTTAAAAGCTTATCTTTATATTGTTTTAATATTTTTTTTGCATTATAAAGGTAACAAAGCGTTAAAATGGGAAACCTACCATAACACAAATTTAAACAATTTTGTGCAATGTCAGAAAAAACAACCAAGTTGTCACTTTTTATGCTTTCAAATAATTGATCTGTGTTAACTTGGTTCATGTTTTCCTCCTTACTTTTTAATTTTTAACCTTCTTTGTTCTGCCCATTTATCTAAAATTTCAAAAATATATTGCTCGTTTACATCGTTGGATTCTACTACTTTTTTTAATAATTTATTAGAAGAATTGTAACTTTCTATAAGTTTGTCAATGCTTTCTTTCTCTTCTAATATTGCCTCTAAAATATTTTCGTTTTTATCCTTAATTTTGTTGATTTTATCACTGCTTGTTTTAAGCGCCTCGGCCACATCTCTATTAATATATTCGTTTACTTTTTGAACATCTTTATTATAGTTTTCTAGGCTTTTTTCCAACTCTTTTATATCATAATTTTTTTTCTTATCATCAATTATTTGGTTAAGCCTTTCTATTTGCGTTTCGGCCTTTTTTTCTATATCATTTACTGCGCTTAGTTTATTCTCAATTTTTGAACAAGCATCTACCAAAGCATCTACAGATGACACGTATTTGTTTGTGGTTACCATAAAATTATCAACCTGAACAGCCAAAGCCTTTGCTTTATCTGCCTGATTTGCTAATTCTTTGTAAATCTTATCCAACTTACTTTGTAAACTACCATCAAAGCCATCGTTTAAATTTTTTATGTCTGACTTAATGCTTTCAAAAGAAACAGAAAATTCTCTTAAGTTTTGTTCAATAGGCGAGATTAAGTCTCTATATTCCATAAAGGTTGCAATAAGCGTTTTAACATCATTATTATCCACTATCTACTACCTGCCTTTTTTAAAATTTTGTTTTATTAAATTAAAACTATCTTTAAGTTTTTTAATATCTTTTTTAACAGTTTCTATTATAAACGATTGTGCCACTTTATTATCTTTAACATCTTCAAAATATTTTACAATTTCTATATTTAAATCATTATTGTTTGTTTGGCTACACTTATCAATAAGTTCTATTAATATTTGATCATTTGACAACATAAATTGGTTTTTTGCTTGTTCTGTTAAGCCATATTCCCAAAATTTTATACCCGCCTCTCTATATTTGCCAAATCTTATAAAGTTTTCATAAATCTCTATTGTTCTTATATAGTCAATTCGCTTTACGTCGTCTTTAATTTTATTCGCCGTAAATCTAGCATTGTCAAATTGTTCAAGTCTAATAAATTCTTCTACCCTTTCAACAACTTCTTTTTGAGAAAACTCTGACCTAGTTACAATTTCATTTAAACTTTTTATAGCATCAATAGATGTTTTATATTCAAAATTATTGTTAAAAAAATCTAAAAACTGATTAACGGGCTTTGTTTCTAAAACAAAAATATTTTGTTTTGCACGCGTCAACCCAACATAAAACAAATTATAATAATATCTAAATACAGAATTTTCGTCCGCTTGCTTATGATTTATTTTGTTGCGTTCCAACGCTTGCCATTTGTGTAAATTTGTTGAAAGTAAATTATACAATATAACAGTTGTTCTTTCCAGGCCCTTTATTTCGCTAACTGTTAAAACCTCTTGATTTTTAACATCATTTTTTAAAATTTGTTTTTGATCTTGACTGCAAACCACAAAGGTAATATCTTCAAAACCTTGTTTTGAAATTTGATTTATAATATCTTCTTGAGTTAAATAAACTGCCGTTGTTTTTAGGCCATTATCAACACTTTGACCCTTCAAAACAAAGTTGTGAGTGCCAAACTCTTGTTTGTTTATTAAACTTAAATTATCTATTATTTGCGCAATTTTAGAGGTATTTCTATAGTTATTTTTTAATTCTTTAACTTCGGTTAAATCTTTTTCATAAAGCAAGTTCTTTAAATAACCAAAGTTAAAATACGTTGGGTTAATCATTTGCAACGCATCGCCTACGCAAAACAATTTTAAACTAAGTTTTTTAAACAAACACAAGTTTGCTTGTGTATAATCCTGCACTTCATCAATTATTGCTAAGGAATATTCTTCGCCTTGTTCTAGGCTATTTATTAATTTTTTTGAGGCTATATTATTGTCAA
>JAFQOM010000102.1 GCA_017403205.1 Clostridia bacterium
TCCAGCACGACCTCTAAGCTGATTGTCAATACGTCTAGATTCGTGACGCTCTGTGCCAATAATATAAAGACCGCCAAGCTCAACAACTTTTTGTTTTTCTTCATCTGTTATTTTTTTGTTTTCTGCAAGCAACTCAAAATATTTTTCTTTAAGAGCTTTCATTTCTTCACTTAAAGTTGTTGTGTATCCAGATACAAGTTCTATTTCGTTAGGGTTGTATCCTTGCTCTTTTAATTGTTTTTTTGTCATATACTCAGCATTACCGCCAAGCAAAATGTCTGTTCCACGACCTGCCATATTTGTTGCAATAGTAACGCTATTTAGTCTTCCAGCTTGAGCAACAATTTCACCTTCTTGTTCATGGTTTTTAGCGTTTAAAACAGTGTGTCTAATTTTTTCGCGCTTAAGCATTTCTGACAATATTTCACTTTTTTCAACAGTTGTTGTACCAACCAAAATAGGCCTTCCTGTTTCGTGTGCTGCTTTAATTTCGTTGCACACTGCCCTAAACTTACCTTGTTCTGTTGTATAAATAATATCTGTTTTATCTTTTCTTAAAACTGGTTTGTTTGTAGGTATAATTACAACGTCTAAGTTGTATATACCATTAAATTCTGCCTCTTCTGTTTTTGCAGTACCAGTCATACCACTAAGTTTGTTATAAAGTCTAAAATAGTTTTGGAAAGTGATGGTTGCCAAAGTTTTATTTTCATCTTTAATTTTAACACCTTCTTTAGCTTCAATAGCTTGGTGTAAACCCTCATTGTATCTTCTACCAGGCATTAAACGACCAGTAAACTCGTCAACAATAACAATCTCATCATCTTTGACAATATAGTTATCATCACGCTTCATAATAAAATTTGCTTTTAAGGCGTTATTAATGTGATGGTTAAGCTCAATGTGATTAATATCTGACAAATTGTCAATTTTAAAAAATCTTTCTGCCTTTGTAATACCGTCGTCAGTAAGCCTTATTTGTTTTAACTTCTCATCAATTTCATAATCATCTGTATTTAAAGATTTTGCAAAGCGTTGCGCTGTAACATAAGTTTCGCTAGATTTAAATCCTCTACCAGAAATAATAAGAGGTGTTCTTGCCTCGTCAATTAAAATACTATCCACCTCGTCAACAATTGCAAAGTTTTGACCGCGTTGAACTTTTTGAGAAATATCTTGCACCATGTTATCTCTCAAATAATCAAAACCAAGTTCGTTGTTTGTGCAGTATGTTATGTCGCATTCATAAGCTTCTTTTTTAGCCTTTTCATCCATGCCAGAAACATTAACACCCACAGTTAATCCCAAAAATTTGTGAACTTTTCCCATCCATTCTGCGTCACGCTTTGCCAAATATTCGTTAACAGTAACAATATGAACGCCTTTTTCTGTTAAAGCATTTAAATAAGCAGGTAGCGTTGACACCAAAGTTTTACCTTCACCAGTTCTCATTTCTGCAATTCTGCCTTGGTGCAAAGCAATGCCGCCAAGAAGTTGAACGTGGAAGTGTTTCATATTTAAAACCCTGCTGCTAGCCTCTCTAACAACAGCATAAGCGTCTGGCAAAATATCATTTAAAGTTTCACCATTTTTAAGTCTATCTTTCAAAATTTTTGTTGTTTTCATAAGCTCTAAATCTGTTTTTTTAGCATAAACCTCATCAAGAGCTTCAATTTGAGCACAAATCTTTTCTAACTTATTAATATTCCTCTCGTTTTCACTTTTAAATAGCCCCAAAAATCCCATAAAAAAATATCTCCTATATAGAAGATATTTTACAACAAATATACAAAAATTAAAAGACTTTTTTTGTGTAAAAAACAATAAAAATAAAACAAATATCGTTTTTAATCACACAAAATCGATTTTTTTAACATTTTGCATTATTCAAAAATCTATTTTTTCTAAAATTGTATGGCATACAGTCAGTCCAAAAACACACTTTGCGCCGTTTTTCTTAAGAACTTTTGCAAGCTCTTCAATAGTAGCACCAGTAGTAAAAATATCATCAACAATCAAAATGTTTTTGCCTTTAATAACACTTTTATCACAATTCAGCTTAAATGCATCTTTTAAGTTTTCACACCTTTCTTTGCGTGTTAAATGCGTTTGAGTTTGCGTGTGTTTTATTCTGGTTAACAAATCAAATCTACAATCAAAATCTATATTGCTTTTATGTGCCTCATTGCAAAAATCAATAGCCAAAACTTCTGCTTGATTATAGCCTCTTTGTTTTAATCTTTTGCTACTTAGCGGTGCACATGTTAACAGATCTATTTTATCAAAATTTGCATTCAGATAAGCTTCAACCAAATTTTTGCTAAAAGCTTTAGAGGCGTATTTGGCGCCACCATACTTTAACTTATAAATTAATTTTTTTGCCGTGCCATTATACTCAAAACAAGCAACACATTTGTCAAAACTTCTTTTATTATCTTTGCAAACTAAACAGTAATTATCAAAACTGTTAACACGTTCGCCACACTTTTTACAAGCGTGTTTTATAGACTTTAAATCATTTAAGCAATTTTTGCATAAAAAGGTGTTGTTATTTAATTCTTCATCACAACAAAAACAAGATAAGTTTTCAGGAAACAACTCATCCAACAGTTTATTAAACATTTTTAAAGCTTTTTGTTTTAATTCTTCTTTTTTCATAAGTTTTTTAAAGATTTTTGCAAAATTAAATATTTTATTTTTTTTTAACTAACTATAAAGATTTTCCATTTTTTCTTTGTTTAGTTTTAAAAGTTCTTCAAGCATACTAAAGCGTTTTGCCGTAAAATTGTTATAAATCATACGCGCTATATTCTTTTTTGGTCCAACCAAAACAACAAGTTTTTTAGCACGAGTAACAGCTGTATACAATAAATTTCTTGTTATTATTTGATTAGATCCAGCAACAACAGGTATAACAACAGCATCAAATTCACTACCTTGACTTTTGTGTATGGTAGTTGCATAGCAAACAGATAGTTCTAACGCCTCTGTTCTAGAATATCTACAAATTCTATCATCTTCAAACTTAACCTCCGTTTCTCCTGTTTGAAAATCAATGCTTACTATTCTACCCATATCGCCATTAAAAACACCCTTGCCAAATTCTTCTATAAGACCATCTTCTCTGCGCCACTCAAGGTCATAATTGTTAACCATTTGCATAACCTTGTCGCCCTCTCTAAACAGCCTTGTTTCATAATTAAGTTCTATCTTTTTTAAACTTTGTGGGTTTAATACCTCTTGCAATTTTTTATTTAAATTTTCAACCCCACAAACACCAGATTTCATTGCACACAAAACCTGAATTTCGGTTGGATCGCATTTTAAAAATTTTGGCAACCTTGAAGAAACAAGTTCAACAATACAATCATACATTGATTGAGGCTCCAACCTACCTTCATAAAAGAAGTCTGTAGATTTGTTTGATAAATCTGGCATTTTACCATCGTTTATAAGGTGAGCATTTGTTACAATCAAACTTTTGTCATCTTGCCTATAAATGTGTGACAATTTTACACAATCACAAACTTTGCTAGCAATTAGGTCGTGCAAAACATTACCAGCCCCCACACTTGGAAGTTGATCTTTATCACCAACCAAAATTAACTTGCATGTGTTTGGTAAAGCTTTTAACAAACTATAAAACAAGCTGACATCCACCATGCTCATCTCATCCACAATAACAACATCTGCCACAAGTTTATTGCGTTCGTTAAAGTTAAAAAAAGCACTTTCTCCTTCTGTAAAACTAACTTCAAGCGCCCTATGAATTGTGCTTGCTTTGTGACTGCAAGCCTCAGAAAGCCTTTTTGATGCCCTACCAGTAGGTGCTAGCAAAAAAATATTTTTAGAATACTTTTTTAGTGCAGATAAAATACATTTTACAATAGTTGTTTTGCCTGTGCCCGGTCCACCCGTTATAATGCTTACTTGCGATAAAACAGCCTTTTTTATAGCCTCTTTTTGGTCCTCATGTAGCTTTATCTTGTTTACTCTTTCATACTCTTTTATTTCGTCATCAACATCAACATTTATCTCTGTTTTAGATACATTTAGCAAATTTATCTTACTTGCTATTCTACTTTCCATTTTATAATATTTTTTCAACGCAACACAATCTTGATCTTTATAATTAAAAGTTTTAACATAGCTTTCAATTTCAAGTTTTTCAAGTTCACTTCCAAATATACTAAAAAACTCTTCTTCTTTTAAATTTAAAACGTTTGCAACCCCTTGCTTTAAAGCATCTTTTAAAATATATGTGTTACCGTTTTTATCGCTATTTTCTTTTAAAACATGTATTGTGCCTGCTCTAATTCTAAAGTTAGAACAACTTTCTATACCCATTTTTGCTGCAATTTTATCTGCAGTTAAAAAACCCACGCCGTCTATATCTTCAACCAACAAATAAGGATTGTCAGAAACAAGTTCTACTGTTTTATCTTTGTAAAAATTAAAAATTTTGACAGATAGATTTGTTGAAATATCATAACTTTGCAAAAAAATAACGGCTTCTTGCATTTTTTTTATATCAGTGTAACATTGCCCAATTTCAATTGCTTTTTTTACACTTATACCCCTTACTTCACTTAACCTATTTGGAGCATATTCTAAAATATTTAAAGTATCTTCTTTAAATTTGTTTACAATGCTTTCTGCTGTTACAGGACCAATGCCTTTTATAAGCCCACTTGCAAGATATTTTTTTATACTTTCTAAACTTTTTGGTTGCAAAATTTTTATACTACTAAAGGCAAATTGCTCACCAAACTTATTATTTTTAACAAATTGACCTTCTAATTCAACTTCCTGCCCTGCATTAACATCCAAAGCTTTGCCTACACACGTCAAAAGAACACCGTCATTATCTATATTTAATACGGTGTATCCATTTGCTATGTTTTTAAAAATAATATCTTCTACGCAGCCGCTAATAATCATATTAATATATTAACTTGTTTAACAAAAACTAGCAACTTTTTATTGTATTAATTAAATTAATTTATTTATTATTTAAAAATTAATATAACAAAAAAAGCCCTCAAGGGCTTTTAAATTTAATTTTGTTTTACAAAAGCTTTTTGCAAATTTCTTCCCAACTGTTTACTCTTTCTACGCCTCGTTTTTTCAATTCTTCATCCGTAAAATCTTTGTTATGATAAGAAGTAAACAATAATTTTGTTTTTATATCGCTTCTTAAGTTATGAAAATAATCATCAATAATGACATCACCTTTAATAAGCTCTTTAGAACTTGTAAAAATAAATTTTTTAGGATCTAAAAAAGGCAATCTTTTTAATAAGTAGTTATATTTTGACGCAAATAATTTGCCAGAATTTTGCGGGTTTAAAAGCATAACTCCAGCAGAACAAATATAAATATCATAAACCTCGTTTAGCTTTTTTAAAGCCTTCTTTGCGCCATCTATCAAATCCAAATCTTCATATGGATCAACATCAAAAAAACTGTTATAGAATTTCTTTTTTTGACTTTCTGGTATAATTTCATCAATTAAATAATCTTTAAAATCGTCAATGCTATAATTGGTTCCTAAAAATTCATTAACTTTTTTTAAAAAAACTGACTGGCAAATTGTATCATCAAAATCAATAATAAGTTTTTTCTTTTCCACTTAAAATTGTTTCCTTTTTCTAAAAGTAAAATTTTATACTTTAATATTAAATTTCCAAAGTTTTGCCTGTCAAAATTTTATAAACCCTGTTAGAAGCATAATATGGGTTTTTTACAAACACTCTGTGATCACAAAACTTTGCGTATTGCCTTTCATCTTTTGCAATTTGAAGACGTTGCTTAATTTCTTGCTTGCTTGCGCCTCTTTTAACAAGTCTGCGCCTAACAATACTTTCGTCAGCGTTTAAAAAGAAAGATTTTGTTTTGTGTTCTTTAAAAAATGGGTTTTCTTTTAATGTTGAGGCAGTAACAGGATCCATAACAATAATACAGTTGCTGTTTTTTAAAATTCCTTCTACTTCAGAATATAGTGTGCCATACATATAACCATTTGGAAATTTGTTATATTCAATAAACTCATTGTTGGCAATTTTGTTTTTAAAGTCTTCTTCTGTTATAAAGTAATAATCTTTGCCATCAATTTCATGCTCGCGTTTTTGCCTAGTTGTGCATGAAACTGTTTCTCTAAATTCTTGGTTTAAATTTTGGCACAAAAACTGAGATATGGTTGTCTTTCCAACCCCACCAGGTCCTGTAATAATAACAATTTTATTAGACATATAAAAAACCTCTCTTTCGTTTTGTTTTAAAGTATTTTAGCAATTTTTATTTTTATTTATTTGTAGTTTTTTTATTTGATTTTGCAGGTGCTTTTTTTGTTGTTTTGCCAGTCGTTTTTGTTTTTTGTTGTGATGGTTTTGCTTGTTCTTTTTTAGGTGTTTTTTCTTCTTTATGCTCATGGTGACAATCACAATGTTCTTCGCAGCAATCTGTATGAGCGTGACAATCACAGTCGTCATCACAGCAATCTTCACAGTCGCAATCATCTTCACAATCACAAGCATCATCGCAATTGCAATAACATCCCTCATCGTCATAGCAGTGATTGCTACAAGTTGAACAATCGTGTGTGCAACTATCATAAAAATCAAGTTCTTCTTTTGATGCATAAACATTTATATCCAAATACACAATTTTATGTTCTGGATATTTTGCATTAAGTTCATCATCTTCTTCAACATAAGGCAAGCTTTTGCCAAAAACAACAAGCTCTTCAACCTCGTCGTCAAGCATATCTTGCAAAACTTCTACTATTTCATCTTCTGTATAAATTTCACTTACTTGAGCAAATTCAAACCCAGGCAAAAAACCTTCAAAACATTTTTCACCATCTTTTTCTACCTGTTTGATTAATGCAGGATATGCCGCAACCATAAGTGTTCTTTTTACCAATTCATGATTTTCAACAATATCACCAAATTTTTCTTTTTTAGCCATAAAATAACTTTCCTTTTTAGTGTGTTTTGTAATTATATCAAATTTTAATTATTTTTAAAACAAAAATAGCCATTTATTTAAGCAAAAAAACTGTAATTTGAAACATTTTTTAA
>JAFQOM010000103.1 GCA_017403205.1 Clostridia bacterium
AGTTTTTTAACAACAAGGTTTTGTGTGATGCTATTGAATATGCAAAACAAAATAACAAATCACTACATCTTGTTGGTATGCCTAGTGATGGCGGGATACACTCTCATATAAGTCACTTGTTTGCTATTATTGATTTATGTAAGAAAAAAGACCTTTTAGATAAAGTTTATATCCATTTTATTGCTGATGGTAGGGATACCCCACCAAAAAGTGCAAAAACTTATTTAAAACAAGTAGAAGATTATATTAATAACGTTAAAGTTGGCAAAATAGCAACTATTATTGGTAGGTTTTACGCTTTAGATAGGGATAAAAATTGGGATAGAAATAAAATTGCTTATGATGCTTGGGTAAATGGCGATGGTAGGTTAGAAAGTGACATTTATAACGCTGTTGATATAGCCTATAACAATAATGAAACAGATGAATTTATTAAGCCTATTGTTATAACAGAAAATAACAAACCTGTTTGCAAAATAGAAAAGGGTGATGTTGTTGTTTCCTACAATTTTAGAGCGGATAGAGAAAGGCAACTTGCCTATGTTATGGTTGAGGATAATGATCTTGAATTTGTTAAAGATTTGGATTTGTATTTTGTAACAATGACAGAGTATGATGAAAACTTTAAAAAAGTTAAGATTGCTTATGAAACAGAAACTTCTAAAAATTTGCTTTCTGAAGTTTTGTCAAACAATGGAATAAGCCAAGTAAAAATTGCAGAGACTGAAAAATATGCACACTTAACATTTTTCTTTAACTCTGGAAAGCAAGATACTTATGCTAATGAAGACAGGATTTTGATTAATAGTGAAAAAATGGCTAGTTATGCAAATAAGCCAGAAATGAGTGCAGAAAAAATAACTGAAGAGGCGCTTAAAGCTATAGAAAAATACGACTTTGTAGCAATTAACTTTGCAAATTGTGATATGGTGGGGCACTCTGGCGTGAAGGCAGCAGCGAGAATAGCTACAGAAGTTGTTGATAAATGTGTAAAAAAAGTTGTTGATGCGGTTATAAAAAAAGGTGGTCAAGGTATTATCACGGCTGACCATGGTAATGCAGATATTATGGAGTATACTGATGGTACTCCTAATACAGCACATACAACAAGTATTGTTCCATTTATTTTATTTGATGCAGAAAATCCTAAAAAACAATTAAGAGAAAGTGGAACACTTGCTGATATAGCTCCAACAATTCTTAAAATGATGGACATTGAAATTCCATCTGACATGACGGGCAAACCTATGTTTTAAAATAAAATTAAAAAAATGAGGTGAAAAATATGAAAAATAAATATGCTATGGCCAACTTTAAAATGAACAAAACTGATGGCGAAGTTAAGGAATATTTAGAAACATTTAAACCACTAGTAGAGGGCAAGGATGTTAAAATTGTTTTGGGTGTGCCATTTACATCACTGAAAACTGCAGTTGATATGACAAGAGGTAGTGACATCTTGGTTGCAGCAGAAAACATGAGTGAGCACGAAAAGGGTGCCTTTACTGGTGAAGTTAGTGCGGACATGTTAAAAGGTGTAGGCGCTGATGCTGTAATTATTGGTCACAGTGAAAGACGCAGTTTGTATAATGAAACAAATGAAACTGTAAACAAAAAGATATTAAGGGCTTTAAAAAGCGGATTGCTTTGTGTTTTTTGCATTGGTGAAACATTGTATGAGCGTAAAAATCAATTAACTGAAAGTGTTTTGCAAAAACAACTTACTGAAGGTTTAAAATCTATTTATGCAAACGAACTTAAAAATATTGTTATTGCATATGAACCTGTTTGGGCTATTGGAACAGGTGTTACACCTATGGATGTAGAAATAATTGAAACATTAAAAGTTGTTAGAAAAGTTTTAACATCTATGTATGATGAGAATATCGCTCAAGATGTTGTTATTACTTATGGTGGTAGCGTTAATGAATTAAACAGCAAAGACATTGCTAAACTTGAAGGTGTTGATGGGGTTTTGGTTGGTGGAGCTTCTCTTGATGCACAAAAATTTAATAAAATTGTAGATGCTTTTGTTGCTAAAAAATCAAAAACATGCAAAAAATAACAATTGTTTTAAATTAGACTATTGAAAAATTTTTAAAAGTATTGTAGAATAACTACGTAATTTTTAAAAGGGTTGTGTTATTATGGAACTTACTTTTGAAAGTATATTGGGCTTTGTAAGAGCAAATTTCTTTTATGATTTAAGATCGTCTATTATTTCTATATGTGTTTTAATAGGAACATATTTCTTTTTAAAATTGCTAAAAGATAATGGTGAAAAGGTTAACAAATCTTTTAAGTTTTTAACTTGCAGCATATTGTGCTTTACTATCGTTTTTCTTTTGTATTAGTTGATTAAATGCTTTTTATATGTTAAAATTCATGTTGTTTAAAGGGAGTTTTTTATGTTTAATTTATTGTGTGATGCTTTAACACCAGAATGGATTAGTAAATCTTTTCCTGTTATAAAATTTA
>JAFQOM010000104.1 GCA_017403205.1 Clostridia bacterium
ATTTTAAATTAAGAATTAAAAAATTTCATATGTTTTTATTTCGAGTAAATATTCTTTTGCTCCACCATTATCACATTAACTCGAAAACCGTTGAAAGTGTTCGGGTTTTTTTGTTTTTAAAAATTATAATCTTTTTGACTTTTCTTTATTTTATGTTAAGATATTTGTGGAGATATAATGTATGAAAAAGATAATATTTGAATCTGAAAATTTCATGGCTTTTTGTAAAGAAAAACCTCATATACCTAGAGAAGATGGTGGACATATAATTATAAAGCCAAAAAAAGATGGGGTTGAAAGCAGACTTGATTTATCTCCTAAGGAAGCAACTGAGGTGATGTATGTTTCTATGTTGGTAAGCGATGCAATGATTTTAGGTTTAAAAAAACAAGGAATAAATATAAAAAGAATTAATTATCAAGATAATGGTAATTGGGCTTTTTTAAAAAACAAAAAACCTCACTTTCATATCCATTTATATGGAAGAACAGAGCAATCAAAAACGCAATCATTTGGAAGTGCTTTATACTTCCCTAACCCTGACGATCCTTTTTATAATAACTTTGCACCACTTAACAATGAAGATATAAAAAGTATTAAAAAAGAAATTAATAAATTAAAAAAATTAGATAAATATAAAATTGAAAATTGGTTAAAAATATAAATTCATTGGTGGTTTAAATCATCATTTGAAATCTCCGTTTCATTATATATTTATAAAAATTCTTAATTTGTTTTAAACAACCAAGATGTTAATTTTTTATAAAAAAGAAGAGTTTTAACAAAACTCTTCTTTTATTTTTTATTGTTGTACTGGGTCAGGCGCTCCCTCAGGATTCATACCTGAAATTGTTTTTAACAAGTCTTCTTTAACACCATCAGCTTCTTCTTCTAATTTTCTTTGTTCTAAATGTATTTCCTTTAATTTGTCTTCTGCTCCTTGTAGTGCAGGGATATATGGTGCCACCATGCCAAACGATTCTTCAACTGCCTCAACCACACCGGCAAATACATGTGCGCTTTCTGCTAAGCGTTCATCTTTAAAAGCTTGTGGAATTACACCAAAAACTGATTCTTGTTTTAAAATTGAGCCAGCATCACCCCTTTGAGCCATTTCAAAAACATTGCTATGTGTTGTTTGTGCTATATAAGGAGCAATATTTTCAGCCTCTTCTGGAAAAATTGATTTTGCTAAAGCAAGAGTTGCTTGTGCTATAAAAAAACGATATCTTGGATCATTGCCACCTGTATCTTTAAGTTGTGTATTGGTGCCTTTAATTGCCTGCAAGCAAGATAACCCTTTTTCTTTAGCTTCAACAAGTTGATCGTGAGCTCTGCACAAGTCTCTAAAGGAGATTCCCGCCACTTTACCTACTTGACCGTAAAACCCACACTCTATGTCATATTCTTCTAAAACATCTCTTTTTTCAATTTGAATTTTTTTTAATTCATCAATTACTTTGCTACTCATACTTGTACCCTCTTTTTATTTATTAATTATATTTTATAATTAAAACGGGCTAAAGTCAAGCCCTCTAATATTAACATTGCTGGTTAACTATAAAGTTTAATTGTTAAACAACTTTTAATATACAATGATTTGTATTTTTTACTTTTATAATTACTCCTTGATTTTTACATTGAAATATTTTAAATTGAATTTAGGTGAACAATATGAAAATTGTTAAGGTTAATGGTTTAAATAAAGATTTTTATAATTTATGTAAAAAATTAGAGGATTTTCAATTTAACTTGATACCAATTTTAAAACAAAAAAATTATACCCTTACTGATAATTTACAAGAAATTACTGGATTTGTTTTATATTCAAACAATTTGCCAATTGGGTGCATTGGTTTAAAAAAAATTAATGATGATGTTTGCGAAATTGTAAGGGTTTTTGTTGAAGAAAAATACAGAGGAAACGGCTATGCCTCTTTGTTGTTTGATAAAATAGAAAATCTAGCAAAAGAACTTAACTTTAAAAAACTAGAAATGGTTGCTTGGTGTGATGCTAAATCTGCTGTTAGGCTTTATGAAAAAGTTGGATATAGTAAAGGTAAAGAAAAAATTTCTGAGTGGTTTGGCGGCTATAAATATGTTGAATTTTTTAAATTATTTGAATAAAATGGGGTGACCCCTTTTTGTTTTAATTGTTGAGTTAAAATAAAAATTATTTTATAATATTATTATGATAAAAAGATACAATCAGTTTAATGATTTTTTAAAGCAAAAATTTGGTGAAAGAACCTTAAAAATTTGTATTGATGGCGGTTTTACTTGCCCTAATCGTGACGGCAAATGTGGGTTTGGAGGTTGCTGTTTTTGTGGCGAAAGAGGCTCTGGTGAAAACACAAGGCAAATAGATATTTCTCAACAAGTAAAAAACCATTTAAATAGTTATAGGGGCAAAAGAGCAAACAAATTTATTGCATACTTTCAAAATTTTTCTAATACCTATGGAACAATTAAAGAGCTAAAAACAAAATATGATTCTGCTTTAATAGATGACAAAATTGTAGCTCTTGCTGTTGCCACGCGACCTGATTGCATAAACAAGCAAGTTGTTGACTTGTTAAAAGAATACCAAAAAAAATACTATGTGTACGTAGAACTTGGTTTGCAAACAACAAACGAGGAGGTTGCAAAAAATTTTAATAGAGGTTATTCTAACCAAGATTTTATAAACGCTGTAAAACTGTTAAATCAAGCAGATATTGACATTGTAACGCATATTATGGTTGGATTGCCTGAAGAAAAACCACAAGACGTTTTAAACACAGTAAAAACCATTAACAAATTAAAAATAATGGGAGTAAAAATACACTCTACCTATATAATAAAAAATACAAAGTTAGAAGAATTATATAATTTAGGCAACTATAAACCGTTAGAACTTAATAATTATGTAAATGCAGTGTGCAATATAATTGAACACTTAAATAAAAATATTATTATTTGCAGAATAACTGGGGATGCCCCAAAAGATATTTTGGTGGCCCCAATGTGGAATTCACACAAAAAAATTATATTAAATTCTATTTGCAAAGAGTTGGAAATAAAAAATATTTTTCAAGGCGATAAAGCGGAATAATTTGCACTGATTTTTTTATTTAAATAGAAACCAAATATAAAAAACAAAAAACCACCGTTTTGGTGGTTTTTATTTAATTTTGTTCTTCAGCTGCAACTTGTGCTGCTTGGCTTTGCATTGGGCCAAGTTCTTTTAAAAACTCTCGTTGCTCTATTGCCCACAACTTAGCAACTTCATCAAAGCTTCCACTAGCCATAGCTTCAAACAATTGGCTATTATCCATTTGCAATGCCCCTTCTGGAACCAAATCTCTTTCATAACTTTTTGTTAAAGCGTCAATTGCAACTAACGGTTGTTGTTCTATCAAAAATTCTTGTTTTTTATCGCAAACATTTGCTCCAAACTCTTCTCTATAAGCCTCTAGGCCCATTTTTTGAATTTGCATGCCTATTATAGAGCGATATCCAAACCAATCTGGTGTGGCATATGACATATGCCAACCATATTGAGCAGCAACGTGTGTTGGTGGGTTTGCGTTTGTATAAAACTCACCCGTAGAAGCAAGTTTATCAAAACTAAACCTTGTTTCAAGAAGATTTTTAACACCCAATAAGATAGGATCATTTTTAACATTGTTAAAAGTTTCTATTTGGTTTTGGGTCATGTCTCCCATACCATAATCAATATCTGCTTGAATATATTCAGCAATCGTTTGCCCTCTTGTTAGCAAGCTTTCATAAATCTTACTAAATAGTAGTTTTGCTTGTTCAAAATTTACATTTTCTGTCATAATACGCCCTCTATTTTTAACAGAATAACTTATAAATGGTGTTTTGTCAATATGGCATATTTTAGTAAAAATTCAAAAACAACTATTTGTTTAATTTTTTTGTTTTTTTATAGC
>JAFQOM010000105.1 GCA_017403205.1 Clostridia bacterium
AAAAAATAATTATGTTATGTTTTTATAACTATTATAAAAAAACTAAATAAAAAAATTATATTTTAAAATTGCTATATATTAGATCAAACCTAGCATATAGCAATTTTAATTTTTATTTATTTAAATATCTTTGTTATTTTTTTATAACTATCTTTGTTTCTATCTAAAAACTCCTGTGCAAGTTCATAATATGCAACGCCACCTTTACTTCGTGCTTCATACATAACTATTGGCTGTCCGTGGCTTGGCGCCTCGGCAAGTCTTATGCTTCTAGGTATTGCTGTTTTATAAACCTTTGTTCCAAAAAATCTTTGAATCTCTTGTGAAACTTGCTGAACAAGATTTGACCTATTATCTTTCATTGTTAAAATAACACCCTCAACGTCAATGTCTGGGTTTAAGTGTCTTTTAACAAGTTTAATTGTGTTCATCAATTGACTTAAACCTTCTAGTGCAAAAAACTCACATTGAATAGGAATTGCAACAGAGTTGGATGCCGTTAAAGCATTTACAGTTAGCAATCCTAATGAAGGAGGGCAGTCTATTAAAATATAATCATATTTAGCTTCAACTGTTTGCAAGAGGGATTTAACAATTTTTTCACGAGACCTCATAGAAACAAGTTCAATTTCTGCACCTGCAAGGTCAACAGTTGCTGGAACAATGTCTAAATTTTTTATAGCTGTTTTTTTGATAACATCTTCCAGTGCTGAATTGCCGCTTATAGCATCGTATAAAGTTGTTGTTTCTTGTGTTTTTTCTACACCCAATCCGCTAGTAGCATTTCCTTGAGGATCCATATCAACAACCAAAACTCGCTTTTCCATAAATGATAGGTAAGCAGCAAGATTAATACATGTGGTGGTTTTTCCCACGCCACCTTTTTGATTAGCAAATGAAACTATTTTTCCCATAATTCACCTTTTACAAAAAGATTATATCAAATAACAAAAGAAAATAAAAGTATATTTTATACAAAAAAATTTTGATTAATTAAAATAATTAAATAATTTTAACAAAAAAACAGCCTTTATAAAAGACTGTTTTATATTTAGACAATTAAAGTGGCATAAGCCTTGGTTTGTTTCCGCTTCTTGGATACTTATTTGGTGTTTTAAAGTTTTTTTGAACAAAGATTAATTTTCTAACATTGTCTTCATAAGAAACATCTTCAACAGATTTAATCTTACCCCCCAATATGTTTAATGCGTTTTTACTTTCTGCAATTTCATGTTCAGTATCAATAGATTTATATGCAATAAGAAGTCCTTTTTGTTTTAAAAAGGGAAGCGCATATTCACTTAACGTATTTAGTTTGCTAACAGCTCTTGAAACTACAAAATCAAAACCTTCTCTATACTCGCTTTTTTTTGCAAAGTCTTCAGCTCTTGTATGGAGGGCAGTTGTGTTTTGCAAATTAAGTTTGTTAATTACTTCTTGCAGAAATGTTACTTTTTTGTTAACACTATCAATTAAAACAAGCTTTAAATCTGGCCTTAAAATTTTTAATGGTAAGCTTGGAAAACCTGCCCCTGCGCCAATATCTAAAACATAAGAATTTTGTTTTATAAAATTAGCACCGCAGCAACTATCTAAAAAGTGTTTTTTTATAACGTCACTTTTATCTGTAATAGTTGTTAAATTAAATTTTTCATTCCACTCTATTAACATTGTATAATAATTGTAAAATTGCTGTTTTTGTTGCTCTGTCAATTTTATGTTTATAGTAGAAAAAGCACTATCAATATCTTTAAAAAAAACTTGCATGTTCTTACCTTTTATTTTTTGTTTTTTAACGCAAGATAAACCGTTAAAACAGATATATCAGCAGGGGATACTCCACTAATTCTGCTTGCTTGACCTAAGTTTAGAGGTTTAAATTTATTTAGTTTTTGTTGAGCCTCAAGCCTTAACCCTTTAATTTGCGTGTAATCAAACTCTGCTTCAAGTTTAATATCTTCGTTTTTCTTCATTTGTTCAATTAACAAACTTTGTCTTTTTAAGTATCCCTCATACTTAACTTCTGTTTCAATCAAAGACAAAACGTTGTTTGAAATGTTTTTAAAAACATCAAACTCTTTTTTTACATCAAAAATAGTAACATTGCTTCTTTTTAAAATATCTCTAATTGTGTTTGAGTTGTTGTTATAAGACTCTTGTTTAGATTCTAAAAAACTTTTTATTTTTTTTGCAGGAAAGGTTAGGTCTAAATCTTTTTGTGCTTTATTAAACTGTTTAATTTTTTTATTAAAAATCAATTCCCTTTCTTTATCAACAAGGCCTATTTCTATACCAAGCGGTGTAAGACGCATATCAGCATTATCCTGCCTTAACAAAAGACGATACTCAGCGCGACTTGTCATCATCCTGTATGGTTCGTTTGTTCCTTTGGTAACAAGATCATCAATCAAAACTCCAATATACGCTTGATCACGCCTTAAAATAAATGGTTCTTTATTTTGTAAATAGTGGCTGCAGTTGATACCCGCAACAATACCCTGAGCTGCTGCTTCTTCGTAACCACTTGTTCCGTTAATTTGTCCAGCAAAATACAAGCCTTTTATATGTTTTGCCCCAAGGGTTGGCAAAAGAGCAAGAGAATTAATGCAGTCGTATTCTATAGCATAAGCATTTCTTAAAATTTGAACATTTTCAAATCCTTCTACACTTTTATACATTTGTTCCTGTACGTCAACTGGCATTGAAGAGCTAAAACCTTGAACATAAATTTCACTACCACTTTCATCTTCAGGCTCTAAAAAAATTTGATGTCTTTCTTTATCAGCAAATCTTACAACCTTGTCTTCCATAGAAGGGCAGTACCTAGGCCCAACACCTTTAATTTCACCACTAAACATTGGTGCCCTGTGAATATTGTCTCTTATAATTTTATGTGTGTTTTGATTTGTATATCCTAAGTGGCAAATACATTTATTTTTAGGTTGTTTTTTTGTAGTAAAAGAAAAGGTTTGAATTCCCTCGTCACCTTGTTGAATTTCAAATTTTGAATAATCAATTGAAGAGCTTAAAACTCTTGCTGGTGTACCTGTTTTAAAACGCAAAATTTCAAAACCTAGGTTTTTTAAACTTTGTGACAAACCATGAGAATTTATAAATCCATTTGGGCCTTGTTCTTTTACATATTCACCAATGATAATGCGACTTTCCAAATACACGCCAGTAGCAACAACAACAGACTTTGTTTTAATTATTTCTCCAAAACTATTTTTAACACCGACAACCGTGCCGTTTTCTACTAAGATATCCACAATTTCACATTGTTTTATTGTTAAGTTTTTTTGTTTTTCTAAAACAGTTTTCATTGAACTGTGATAAGCGTGTTTATCAACTTGAGCCCTTAAGCTGTGAACAGCAACCCCCTTGCCCCTATTAAGCATTCTAAGTTGCAAAATTGTTTTGTCTGCATTAATTCCCATTTGTCCGCCAAGGGCATCTACCTCGCTTGCGAGTTGTCCCTTTGCAGTGCCACCAATAGATGGATTACATGCTAAAAAAGCAATGCTATCTAAATTTAGCGTTGCCAACATTGTATTATTATTAAGTCTTGCCAAGGCAAGTGCAGCTTCACACCCTGCGTGACCGCTGCCTATTACAATCGCATCAAATATTTCCATAACAATTCTTTTTTAAAACTCAAATTCAACAACTTCACAATTGTTCATTTTTGTTAATGTGAGTTTATCGTTTTTTAAACTTTTTCCTTTTAAACAAAAATCAAAATATTTGTGAATTCCACCATGACCAACAATTAACACGTTCTTTCCTTTGTAATGTTTTATATCATTTAAAAATTCATAAATTCTATTTACAACATCTTCTTCTGTTTCACCCTCATACTTATGTGGATCCGCAAAAAACTTATCATATACTTCTTGAGGGTTTCTTTGCCCTTGCAAAACACCTTTATTTACTTCTTTTAATCTACCATCAAAACAAATTGGCAAGTTGTGATATTTGTTAATAAATTCAACCGTTTGTCTAGCACGTGTAAGGGTAGAACAGTATATTACATCAAAAGTATAATTTTTAAGCTGTTCTGCAATTTGTTTTGCTTGCTCTAGCCCTAAACTATTTAAAGAAGTTTCTAGTTGCCCTTGACTAATATTAAATTTATTAAAATCTGTTTCACCGTGTCTTACAAAGTAAATCATAAACCCCTCTTTTGTAACATTATATTTATTTTCCTAAACAGAATTTAGAAAAGATTTTATCTAAAATAGCCTCATCAGCTGTTTCTCCGGTTATTTCACCGAGTGTTGTCCATATTGTTTTTATATCAAGAGCAACACAGTCAAGTGTAAATTCATGTATGTTGCTTAAACATTGTTCAACAATAGATAGTGCTGTTTTTAAAACATATATGTGTCTTGTGTTTGTTAATACAAAACCGTTTTGGCTATCTAGTTTTTGGGTAACGATATCATAAATTTTTTGTTTAAGCTCTTCTGTGTTAATTCTTTGTTTTGCACTAACTTTTATATGCTCGCCACTAAAATCAATTTTTGTATTTAGATCGCATTTGTTAAAAACAACAATTGAGTTTTTATTTTGTGCTTGTTTTAACACTTTTTTGTCTTCTTCATCCAGTGGTTTAGAGCTATCAAAAATGTACAAAGCTACGTCGCTTGTATTTAAAACTTGTTTAGATTTTTCTATACCGATATTTTCTATAATGTCGTTTGTTTGCCTTATGCCAGCAGTATCAAAAAAGTTAAATTTCATGCCTTTATAATCAAGCTCTGCACTAACAACGTCACGAGTTGTTCCTTCAATATCAGTAACAATAGCATGTTCGTAATTTATAAGAGCATTTAATAAACTGCTTTTACCTACATTGGTTTTGCCAACAATAGCAATATTTACGCCGTTTTTAATAAGTTTTCCTGTGGTTTCGGTAGATAAAAGTTTTATTAAATCATCTTTAATGGTTTTAAGTCTTTTTTCAATAGCAAGCTTTGTTTGATATTCAATATCATGCTCAGGGTAATCTAAATTTACTTCAATTTCTGATATAATATCTGTTAACTCTTCTTGAAATTTTTTTACTTGTTTAAAAAGGTTTCCACTAGTTAAATCATTACCAGCTTTTAATTGGCTATTTGTTTGAGCATTAATAGTTTCTATAACTCCTTCAGCTTCGTCAAGCGACATTTTGCCATTTAAAAATGCTCTCTTAGAAAATTCGCCAGGCTCAGCAAGCCTTGCTCCGTTTTCAACACAGTTATCTATAATTTTTTTTGCAACAATAAACCCACCATGACAGTGAAATTCAACAACATCTTCACCTGTAAAAGAATTTGGATTTTTAAAATAAACCATAAAACATTTATCTTTAATTTCACCTAAATTAATATAACCCAAATACATATAATTAGGTTCCACTTTATCTTTTATTTTTTTGCAATAAAAAATCTTAACAGCAATGTCTAGGCTGTTTTTTCCGCTAACCCTAATTATGTTTATACCGCTTTTTCCAGCAGCGGTTGCTTGAGCTACAATAGTATCGTTTATCATACAAAATATGTTACCATATTTTGTTTATTTTTTCTACTATAATTTTTAACTATTTTTTTAACAATGTTTGGCAATAAAAAAAGATAAGAGGCTTATAAATTCTCTTATCTTTTATTGTTTAGTTGTCTTTTTTTACTGGAACAATAATTAAATGTCTGTTTGGTTCTTCACCCTCACTTTTTGTTGTAACCCCTTCTAGGTTTTGTAAGCTTGTATGAATGATTTTTCTTTCATATGCGCTCATTTTTTCTAGCTTAATAGGTTTGTTAATTTTAATGGCTTTTTTAGCCATTCTTTCAGCTAGGGTTATTAAAGACATTTCTCGTCTGTTTTTATAATTTTCTACATCAAAAAATACTTTTTTTTGTCTATATCCAATGTTTTTGATATAGTTGGATAATATTTCTTGAATAGCATTAAGGGTTTCGCCGCGCTTACCAATAAGCAAACTAACTTTTTCTCCACCAGCATTAAATGTAATACCTACTTCAGTATCCATACATTCAACCTTAGCTTCAACACCCATTTTTTCAATTAATCCTGTTAAGAACTCTTTTCCTAGTTCACAAACCTTTTCAACGTCAAGTTCACAATGACAAGGTTTTTCTTCTTTTGGTTCAGATTTTTCTTCTTTAACAGGTTCTTCTTTTTTTATTTGTTTTTTCTTTGTTTCTTTTGCAGATTCTTCTTTATTTTCCTTATTTTCAGCAACTTTTGTTTCTGATTTTTTTTCTTCTTTTTCTCTTTCTTTTTCTACATCCACATCTAAAACAAGTTCTATTTTGGCTTTTCTAAATAAGCCACCTTCGTCGATAATTTTAATATCAACTTGGTCTTGAGTAGCATTAAGTTCTTTCAAGCCTTGTTCAATGGCTTTTTGAACATTTTTTGCAGTTACTTCAATTTTTTTCATTTTATTTTCCCTCAATTAGATAAAAATTATCTGCTATATTCTGCTTTGTTTTGATTTTTAATTTTTTCTTCTCTTTTGTCTTCAATTTTATTGCAAATAACAGTAGTTAAAGGATTTATTAAGCTAGAAAGAACGCTATTTGTAATAATATAAATTGCAAACAGTGCACTTGAAGACATTGTCATCATAAACATAATAAAAGGTAAAACCAACATCAAAATTTTAGATCCCATTCCACCTTGTTGAACAGGCTTTCCATCAGATCTTTTTGGTTGAGTAAGTTTTTTTGTAAGCCATTGTGACAAAAATGTTACTAGCACAACAATTATAGATAGTATGTAGTAACCATTAGGGCCACTAGTTTCTTCGTCTGTAAACAATTTACCCATAATGTTGTTATAATCTTCTTCACTAATGTTTAGTTCTGTAGATTTAATAAATTCTTCATACTTTAATATTTGACCGGCAGTAGAAGAATCTGGTCTCCAAATATTTTTTACCCACAACCAACTATCTTTAATTTCTGCATATTTATCTACAACTTTATCTTGAGCATTAGAAATACAGTTTGCTTTATAATTTGCAATTGTTTCTGCCGTTAAAGTGTTATCTGCTACAAGTTTTTCTGCTTCTTTTGTTTCAATAAAAGCAGCTTTATCCTCACTAGCATAATATTCGTTTAAATCAACAACACCTAAATAATCTTGTAAATATTCTACCTCATAACTTTGGTTGTAAGTTGTTTGTAGTGTTTCAAATTGATCTTTAATTTTAAAATTTGAAATAGTTTGTAAAGAACTAAAAAATGTTATAAATACGGTTAAAGTTACAACCATATAAATAATCATTACTATGCAAGAACCCTTCATATTAAAGTTATGTTTTGCATATAGTTCTGTTTGTTTTTTAGATAAAAGAGTTTGATTTTGACCATATCTCTTTTGAAGTTTTTCAAGTTCTGGTTGAAGTTTAGCTTGTATTCTAGTTGTTTTGTTTGTGTAATATTTTTGAAGAAAATCAAGTGGAGATAAAACAAGTTTTAATACAATTGTAAAAACAATAATAATCCAAGCATAACTTCCAATAAAATCAAACAACTTTATAATTGATGCCCAAAAATTGCCTTCTGGCCAACTTGAGCAGAGCATGTTTATAAAATCCATTTTATTTTACCTCTAATGTTTGGTTTTAGTGGGTCTAATCCACCCTTTGACCAAGGGTTGCACTTTAAAATTCTTTTGCAACCTAAAAAACTACCTTTTACAATTCCATACTCGCTTAACGCTTGCAAAAAGTAAGTAGAACAACTTGGTATAAACTTACATATTCTAGGAAATAAAGGTGATATACAAATTCTATAAAAATAAACAAAAAAATATTCAACTAAAATAAATGGAAAAAAGACGATAAAAAATAATTTTTGTAAAAAGTTTTTGTTTTTAAAGTTATTAAACAAAATTCGCCTTTTTTAATATGTATTCTACATTTTGTTGTATACCATCAAAATCAAGTTGTTCACAACCTGACTTTGCTACAAAAATATAGTTGTTTTTTGGCAAAGCTAAAACATAATTTTTAACAACTTCACTAAGTCTGCGTTTCACTTTGTGTCTTACAACACTGTTGCCAACTTTGTGACCAACAACAAAACCAAACTTGCTGTTAGGCAGTTTTGTTTTTGCAACATAAAGCGCTAAAAACTTTGAATAAAAAACTTCGCCTTTTTTATAAATAAAGTTGAATTCTTTTTTCTTTTTTAATCTAAATTCTTTTTTTAACATTTTCTTAATTTTTATAAAAATTTAGGAATTAAGCAGATAAAACTTTTCTGCCACGGTTTCTACGTCTTTTTAAAACTTTTCTGCCATTTCTTGTAGCCATTCTTTTTCTAAAACCATGAACTTTAACTCTGCTTCTTTTGTTTGGTTGATAAGTTCCTTTTTCCATAATGTCCTCCTGTTTTATTTTTTACAAGTTTGTCCAAAGTTTATTGTTATAAAGCCAATTAATAAAAACCAAAAACAAAAAACCACTTGGTCTGCTTAAAAAACTTCAAGTGATTTTGGAAAAGATTTTTATTACAAATAAAAAGTCACCAAAATTAAACTTGCCCTCGTAGTTTAGTTCATTTTTAGTGACTTGTCAATTAAAATATTTTCGATTTATTATTTTTAACTATTTGCACAAATTTATTGGTTTAAATCCGACCCTTCCGTTTGAGAGTTAGGCGCTACATCTCGCTTAAATAAAGAGGTTTGTCCAATCAATTGTTCATCAACATCTAAATCAGATTCATCAGTCGGCCCCACAAGTTCACCTTCTTCTGTATTGCCAACCAACACAAAAACATCTCCCTCGTGTTCATAAATAGATCCTGAATAAGACTCTCCGGTGCTGGTTCTATAACTACCATCTGAATATTTGTATAAAGGAGAGTATTGATCATCAAACCCAACAATCTCTGGTGTAGCGGAACCAAAAACCATTTGGTCACCAATAAATTGATCGTCTTCTTTTTGTTGTTGTTCTGCAAATTCTCTTTGCCTTAGATATCTACTTGCAACTAAACCTGAATATCTACCTAAACCATTTAAGGTCATAACTTTTTCTTCTTTTTGTTCTGGATCAAGATTATTAATTGCGCAATAATTTTTATGTTGATCTAAAGCAATATCGTGTAAAACTTGAACTCTTAAATCAACATCTTCTACATCAATTTTTGTTTTATCATCAATTGTTCTTGCTGGCTTGCCAGAAAATTCTACTTTGCCAGAAAAATATTTGCTTAATGGTGTTTTACTTATAATATCTACAGCTGAAGTAGCGTTTAAATCATCCACCTTAGAAAATTGTTTTATAACCCTTGTTTGAAGAACATATAAATGAAACAAATCTACAGTTGAAAGTTGATCAATCCAATTTTTCTTAGCATCTTGCAATTCTAAGTATCTAACAGATCCATTGTAATCATTTTCAAAAAACCTATCGGCACAAGCCTTATAAATATCCCTTATGCCGGTAGAAATTCTGTCTGTTTTTAAAAATTCTTTATATTTTTCAGAAAGAGGTCTTCCATTTGCGGTTGCATAATTATCTAAACTATTAACGTCTGCTGCTACTGCACCAGAAAACATTGATCTCATCAAATTATTATTTTCTCCAACAAGACTTCTCATAACTTGCCATTGTTGCCTTTCAGTTAAATCCATAATTATCCCCTTTATTTTACAACAATTATTTTAACATAACTTGTTTAAAATATAAATAGTTAGTGTGCACATATTTATAAAAATTTTAAATTTAAAAGGCGATTAAGTTACGCACAAAACTTTGAAAAATGTGGATAACTTTTATTTTTAATTTTTGTTAATTTTCTTTTATTTAGCGGTTTTTAACAAATATACTATATTATTATTTTAATTATAATATAGTGAAATAAAACAAAAAAAACAGCAAGAAAAATTTTTCTTACTGCTTTAATTTTTTATTGATTGATTATCCTTACAGGTAAAATTAAATACAAATATTCTTCACCATCGCTTGGAGTAATTACACATGGACTTGATGGCATGTTAAATTCTATTTTTATTGCTTCATCGTTAATTGTTCTTAAACATTCTGAAAAATATCTAGAGTTAAAAGCAATTGTTAAGTCATTACCTTTAAGAGAAATTCCAATATTTTCTTTAATATTTCCTATATCAGAATTTGAGGTAAGTGTAAGAAGTTTATCTTTTATATCAAATTTTACCAAATTGTTTCTATCAACTCTTGATAAAATAGAAGTTCTTTCAATTGCTTCTTCAAAAACATTTTTGTTAACTATTAAAGAAGTTGTAAATGATTTTGGAATAATTTGTTTGTAATTAATAAAATCGCCGTCAATTAATCTTGTTATAATTTTTGTATTATCAACATCAACCATTAAAAAGTTCTTTTGAATATAAACTTTAATAGATTCATCACTGTCATCTAAAAATTTGCAAATTTCCGTTAAACTTTTTGCCGGAACTATAATGTTTGTTTTAACTGTAGTTGAAATAATTGGTTTTTTAACATAAGCAAGTCTATAACCATCTAAGCCAATAGAGTTAACAAAATTTTCTTCAATTTCAAAGCTGCAACCTTTTAAAACAGGCCTTGTATCATCAAGTGCTGTAGAAAATATTGATTTATTGATTAATCCTTTTAAATCTTTTTGAGAAATTTCAAAGTAATCGCCATCTTCTATTATCTTTAAATTTGGAAACTCTACAACATTATAACATTGAACAAAACTTTCACTATCTGTGTAATTAATTTTTAATTGATTTTTATCATTTAATTCTAATTCAATTTTTTCATTAGTAAGTTTTTTAATAAATTCTGAAAAAAACTTTCCTGGAACAACAGTTTCGCCATCAACTTTAACATCTGCCTTAATTGTTTTTTCAATAGCAAGTTCTAAGTCAGTAGCTGATAAAACAAGTTTATCATTTTCTGCAGTAAGTTTAATGCCCTCCAATACCGGATTAGTGGTTTTTGTTGAAATTGCTTTAATAACTTGAGTGGTTGCAATACTCAAATCAAGACCGTCGCAAACAATCTTCATTTATATTCTCCTTTTTTTAAAAAATATTATTGATATTAGTGTGTGCAATTGTATATAACACCCCAAAACAACAAAATCTTGTGTTTTTAATTATAATCAATTTCAGCAAAAACGCAATATATTGTTGTGGATTATTTTTTTTGAGCAATTTAAAAATGTTGATAAGTATTTGTTTTTTCGACCAAGTGTTCTAAAACATCTCACGTGTACTAAAAAACATATTAAAATAAGTATTTTAATTATAAGTAAAATATAAGTATGCTTTGTGAATATGTTGATAACTTTTAAGCAAACACAATATTTTGTGGTTATTAGCAAAAAAAAATTAAAAAATCAATAAATGTTGTTTAAAATTATCAACAATTTTTGTAGAATTTTGTGTTAATTATGTTAATTTATGTCAGATTTTATCATTGCAATAATATCATCTATATTTGTTTTTAAAGACTTATCGGTCTTAATATTTTGTGAAATCTTATCTCTTGCGTGGATAACTGTCGTGTGATCTCTACCACCAAAAGCATTGCCTATAGTAATAAGAGGGATGTCCATAAGTTCGGTTATTAGATATATACAAATTTGGCGAGGATCAACAATTTCTTTATTTTTCTTTTTGCCTATAAGATCCACCTTTTTAACATCGTAATACTTGCAAACAGTATCCATAATTTTTTCGACTGACAAGTTTTGACCTTGAGCAGCAGTTATATCTTTTAAGGCTTCTTCAGCTTCAAACATAGTTGCTTTATCTTTTCCAATTAAGCTAGAAAGAGAAACAACCTTATTTAAACTGCCTTCAAGTTCTCTAATATTAGTATTAATCTTTTCAGCCAAAAACTCTAAAACATCACTATTTACGTTATAGTTTTCAGTTTCTACTTTTTTTTGCAAAATAGCAAGTCTTGTTTCGTAGTCTGGTTTTTGTATATCTTGAATTAAACCACCTGTGAACCTAGATTTTAATCTTTCTTCCAAGGTTTCCATGTTTCTTGGGTGTTTATCAGAAGAAATAACAATTTGTTTGTCTAGTTGATACAAATCATTAAATGTGTGGAAAAACTCTTCTTGAGTACTGGTTTTATTTGCAATAAATTGAATATCATCAATCATTAAAACATCAACTTCACGATATTTATCTCTAAAAGCCTTGTTTGCATTTTCTTTTCTATCGGCTTTTAAAGCTTGAATATAGTCGTTAGTAAACTGTTCACTTGTAACATACAAAATTCTAATATTTTTATTATTTTTTTTAATATAATTACCTATAGCGTGTAATAAGTGAGTTTTTCCCAAACCTACGCCGCCGTAAATAAATAGAGGATTATATTTTTTTCCAGGGTTTTCTGCAACACTTCTTGCTGCAGCATAAACAAACTGATTACTTTTACCAACAACAAAACTTTCAAATGTATACTTCTCGTTAAGTTTGTTTTTGATGTTCATCATTTGATTTGTTTCTAAAAACTCTTCATTTTCTTTAATTTCTTCCAAAAAGGCTTCTTTTTCGCTAGGTTCCAACACAACAACATCTTCAATATTGTCAAAATGTGTTTTTACTACGTTTAAAAGTTTTTCTTTATGTAGTTTAATAAGTTGATTTTTGTTTGTTGAAGTTGATGCCAAAACTATTAATTTGTTTTTATCAACTTTAATAGGTTCAAGTGTTTCAATATACAAATCATAACTAACAGCTGTTACAAGATTTTCCATATCTTTTAAAACATCATTCCAACGACTTAACAAATTATTCATAATTTCCTCACAAAAACTTATACTTATATTATATATAATAATTAATATTTGTCAAGAAAATAAAGGGATTTAGACAAATTATACAAATAATTTTTTTATGCAAACCTAACAAACTTAAAAAAAAATAAAAAAAACAAAAGATTTTATAATTATAATTTTATTTGTTATAAAAAAATAATTAAAATAATTATTAAAATATAACAAATTTTGACAAAAAAAGCATTATAAAAATCTTACTAAAATTTAATAAAAAAATATGTTTATAATAAAAATTGTCTTTCTAAAACAATTAAAATATGTTAAAATATATACATGTATATAAAAAGTGTAGAATTGCAAAATTTTAGAAATTATAAATATCAAAAAGTTGATTTAGCGCCTGGTTTAAATGTTTTTAAAGGAAAAAACGCACAAGGAAAAACCAATTTTTTAGAAAGTATTTATTTGTCTAGTATAGGAAAATCCCCCAAAACAACAAGGGAAAAGGATTTGATTTTGTGGAAAACAGACAATGCAAAAATAAAAATTGAGCTAAAAAAACAGTATTTTGAGCAAACTATAGAGACTTTTTTATCTACTCAAAGTAAAAAATCTATAAAAATAAATGGCTTAAATATAAGAAAAATAGGTGATTTGATAGGTGAAATGCCTGTTGTATATTTTGCACCTGACGAAATTGGCCTTATAAAAGAAGGACCTGTTGATAGGCGTAGATTTATGGATATTGATATAAGTCAGCTTAACAAAAACTATTTTTATTTACTTTGCAGGTATGAAAAGGTTTTGCAAGAGCGAAACAAATTGCTAAAACAAACAAAAAATATAGAAAATTTATACGATACAATTGATTTATGGGATGTTCAACTAGCAGACATTGCATCAAAAATAATATATTTTAGGCTTGATTTTATCGACAAAATTAAAACATCTGCAAAACAAGTTCATTTAAATATAACTTCAAATAAAGAAACCTTAGAAGTAAGTTACCAAGGGATTAAAACAAAAAACATTGAAGAGATTAAAGAAAAACTGCTAAAAGCCTATAAATCTAACATCAAAAAAGACTTTGAATTTGGCTATACAACCACCGGTCCACATAGAGATGATATAGAAATTACTGTAAATGATATAGATATTAGAAATTTTGGCTCTCAAGGTCAACAAAGATTAGCGACGCTATCACTAAAAATAGCAGAACTTGTTTTGTTTGAGCAAATTACAAAAGAAAAACCTATTATTTTGTTGGATGATGTGTTAAGTGAGTTAGACAATACAAGATGTAAAAACTTTTTAAAAGAAATTAACGGATATCAAACCATTTTAACAACAACAAAATTTAATAGAAAAATAACAGAAAACGACGCAATTTTTGTTGTAAACGATGCTCAAATTGTAAACGAGATAAAAAGTTAAAAATTATAGCAAAAAAAAAGAAAAAATAAAGTGTAAAAAATTAAAAAAACACTT
>JAFQOM010000011.1 GCA_017403205.1 Clostridia bacterium
AAAATTATTTTTTTGCAAAAACCCAACCAAGCAAACATGCAACTGCGCCAACAACAAGGTTAAGCCATGCACCAATTCCAGCATAAATACTAAAATTGCTTGATTCTAGCAATAAAAGATCTTTAGCCATTATAAAAGCAGCAATTAAAGCTAACAATGCAAAAATAACAAAAATTGTAAGAATAATATTGTTTAGTTTTGCAAAATTAAATTTAGATTTAATAACCTTTAAGCTTTGAAGAATTAGCACAACTGCAAATGCAATAAGTGCAACTGCTGCAATAATTAAAGCAATTGTTGAAAATTTATAAAGGCCAAGACCTTCTACATTTTCAAAATCAGAAAGTATATCCCATCCAGAAACGCCTTCTTTACTTTCTACACTGCCAACAGTAATCTTTTGAACTAATCCATTTAAGCTTAAAAACAAAAATGTTAATGCTCCCGCTGCTGCTGAACAAATAGCACCAATAAATTTTTTCATGTTTAATCCTCCTTTTTTTTATACATTATTTATATCAAATTTTAATTTTTTTTACAACCTTTATAAGCTGTAATTTTAAATAAAAAAGATAGAAAATTTTGTTTTCTATCTTTTAATATAATTTATTCTACCAAATTAGTATCTGCAACTTGATTTGATTTGTCTGCTTGTTTTTTGCTTTCTTCCAAACAAGTTGTTTGTATTGCCTGTTTGCTTGCTTTATTTTGTTTTTTTGTTTTTAAATTTAACAAAAATCCAAAAAACATAATTACAGCAAAAACAATTAAATAAAACAATACAGGAAACCTAAACTCACCTAGTTTTGCTGCCTCTTGATAAGGAAAAACCCCATGCCCCATAATTGCACAAAAAACCATAAACAAACATGCTACAATAGCCATTGCCGGTAACACAAATCTTTTAAATTTTGTTTGGTCTTTTGCTTTTATCATCCAGTTTATAAAAATAGGTATGTAAAAAGCATAAATAGTAATAATAGGAAGCTCTGAACTATCAAATCCAAAAACCCCAAACCAGTTTTTAGTTAAATTTGCACCAAAGAAATATAAAAGCCATAAAGAACAGCACAACAATCCTACAAAGCAAGAATTTGCCGGCATATCTGTATGCTTGTCAATATTTCTAAAAACTTCTGGCTTTGGACCACAATCTCTTGTTGCTATGCCATACATTGCCCTTGTAGAGCCCATTGTTAAACCATTAAGCGTTCCTAAGCATGAAATAAATACAAACACTGTTAAAATAGTTCCACCAATATTTCCAAAAATATTATTAAATGCAACCGAAACACTTTTTTCGGCAAGATCTGCTGTTGTTGCAGCGCCTGCAACACCAATAAAATATAAAATATAAATAGCAATTATTATAATAGCGCCAAATAATAACGCTTTAGGAAGGTTCTTTTTAGATTCTTTAATTTCAGAATTAATTGACGTTGCTACAATCCATCCTTCGTAAGCAAAGGCGGTTGCAACAACAGCCTTAAACAAACCGCTATTACCTGTTGCTACATTAGTAGCAGCAGTAAAATTTTCTACGGTTATGCCCGTAGCCAAACCATAAATAGTGCCAACAACTATCATTATTAAAAGGGGTATCAATTTAATTGTTGTTGTAGAAATTTGAAATTTACCCGATATTTTTGGTGCAAGTGAATTTAACACAAAAGAGCAAATCAAAAGAGTGCCTGCAATTGTCATACACTCTGCACCCGCAATATCAAATCCAACAAGCTCGCAAAAATATCTAGCAGATACCCACGCTAAAACAGAGGTCATTGCAGGATAATAAATTGTGGCCATAAACCATCCTAAATAATAGGCGTATCCTCTGCCACATGTTGCCTCTGCATAATCAATTGCACCATTTGTTTTTTCATACTTAGTGGCAATTGTAGCAAAAGCGCAAGCACAAATAACCATTGCAACGCCACCAATAACCCAAGCTAAAATACCAGTCCACATGTTTCCGCCAGTAACTTTTAAAATGTCTTGGGCTTTAAAAAACACTCCACTTCCTATTACAATACCAACAACCATTGCTATTGCCGTAAATAGTCCATATCTTCTTTTAAATTTTTCTTGTTCCATTTTTTTATTCCTTTTATTTTTTTTATAAGAAATTACCTGCATTAAAAATCACAAAAAAAGCACCCGTTTCAAAAACAGGTGCTTTTAAATACTTTTATAACTTATAACCTATCTTTGACACAAAAAAAGATTGCCTTTTATAAAATAAAAGCCAATAAAAAGCACGTTATAGATAAAAGCAAATGCATTTTTCTTTTTCATGTCTGTTTAATTCCTTATATTTTAAGTATACTCAATAAAATAAAAACTTGTCAAATACAATTAAAAATTTTTTAAAATAAATATGTTAAAACAAAAAAATGTGTTAAACTTATTGTAGGAAATATTAAAATGAGCAAAAACGAATCAGTAAAACAAGCCAACTCAAATATTGAAAACAAAGAAGATCACTTAAAACGCAACAAAAGGTTGTTAATATTAGATGTTGTATTAATCATTTGTGCTATTTTATCTTTTATTATACTTTGTGTGTTTGGTTTTTTTATTATCAAAGATACATTATGGCAAATTTTGCTTATTGCTCAAGCTGTTTTTAATTTATTGCTAGGAACAACATTAAGTTTAGTTATTCAGACAAAAATTGGAACTTACAAATGCAAAGTTTGTGGAAACACTTTCAACCCTACTTTTAAACAAGTTTTATTTACCCTACATTTTGGTTCTACAAAACATTTAAATTGCTCTAAATGCAATAAAAAAACATGGCATAAAAAAATACCTGACGAAAATTTATAAAATCAAAAATAAAACCAGATCAATCTAGATCTGGTTTTTATTATTGTGCTGTAGCTTGTGAGCTATCTGTTTGGTTGTGAAAAGGCAACACTTTTATATCGTATATTTTTCCTTCTAGAGGCAAGGCACTTTTCATATCTTTAAAATCTGGCATACTTTCATCTGTTTCTTCATCATCATAAAAAAACCTATCTTCGACATTCTCTTCTTCACTATATCCTGTTTGCATGTTTCTAATATGTTCTTCTATAGTTCGCTCGTGGGGGTCAAAATTTTGATTTTCCTCTTCTAATTGACTGTCTTCTGGGGGTTCTATTCCATATTCATCAAACATTTCTCTTTCTAAGCCATCAATATAATTACTAATAGATTGGCCTGGCTGCATTTCTGCACCAATAGAATTATAAAAAGCATATGCTGTTTGGTTAACTAAACTTTCCAAAATCTTGCCAAGCAAGCCTCCAGAGTTTTCGTTAAGTTCACTTTTATTAAAATATTCAAAAATATCTTCCATATTAATCAAGCTTTCAACAACCAACTCTTCTTGTAAAATCTGATGAAACGTTTCTTCATTTCTTCTTAAGTCCTCTCTAAGTTGTCCACCATAAAGTCCTGCTGCCTGAAAATCTTGCCTAGTTTTTACAAAACTATATACAATTTCTTCTATATTAATTGGAGTTGAATGATCTGCCCCAATTTGATAGTTATAGGCCACAGGATCATTTTCTTTTAATTCTTGATAAACATAAAATTTAACTGCAGTGCTAAGCGCTAAAAACATTTCTCTATCATCAATTGCTTCTGGACTTTCTAATCCCTTAAAAATACTGTTAACAATACTATGATGTCTTGTTGCTCCATTAATGTTTTCAAGCAAGAAAGATGGTCTTGAACGACTATAATCTTTGTTTAAATTTATATAAATGTTATCGTTATACCCGTCAAACAATACCCAAGAATCACCTCTCATTGACCTACTTTTGCTAAAATCACAAAAAACAATGTTTGTTCTTGGGGCTTTTAATACTGCAGCAGTTCTATTATGTGCTTCTTTTGCAAAAAATTGCATTTCATAATTATACAAGTCTTGTTTATCTACTTCATGTTCTTTATCTTTTCTTAAAAATAAAAAAGTTGATTTTTGAGATTCTGACAGTTCAGAGAATTTTATATCTGATAACAATCTAATATACAAATCTTGCGGAAATAAAGAATAAAATGGAGTATCCTCACCTCTTTCTTGACCCATTGCGTCAAAAACATTACTTAAAGCTTTTGTATTGCTTACCAAATTTAATAATAAAATACTTGCTAATTTTGCGTTTTTCATAATTTTATTTTAAGATACTTTGTTTAATTTTTCAATATACAAGTTGCCAAAAAAACATTTTTTGTTAACGCACAAATCAAACAAAAAAGCTAAGACTATAAATCTTAGCTTTTTATTTTATTGAGCTGAAATTGTTTCTAGCACATCTGTCATAGCATGATAATGTTCCACAGCAGAACCCGTCAACACTTCTGCAATTTTACAAACAGATTCTATATCAATAGTTTTATCAACGCACGCTACAATTTCTTTGCCGGTAGCGGCGTGTTCTTTTGCACCATCAATATTGCCATCTCTAATGCTTATTAGCCTTGATATAAGCTCATCACCAAAACATGTTGCTTCTTCACCATCTGGTTGAATTGCTTGCCCCAACAGCTTAGCATCACCAAATGCAAAAATTTGCTCTATTTGTTCTTGATTTAATGTTTTTACAGACTCAAGTCTTTCTTCTTTAGACATTAACAAAATTGATTGTATTTCTTCTTCATTTTTAATGCCAACAACTTTATCTGTTTTAATTTTAAGGTCAAATGATGATATTCCATCTGCAGAAAAAACTTCAACAATAGCTCTATCTACAAGCAAACTTCTTACTGAACTATATGTGTAGCTTGGATCTACCAATCTTTCAAGCGCAGCTTTAGATGATGTGTTTTTATCCATTTTTTTGCTAATTTTTTCTATTTCTTTTGTATGCCTACCATCTATTGCGCCCAACCTAACATGCCTTGCTAATAATTGCATATAAACAGGGTCATTATTTACTGTTAAATTTAATTGACTTGTTGATAAATCAGGATTGTTGCTTTCTATAGTTCTATATCTTTTTTGAAGATCCTCTCTTGTAGATTTAATTTTATCTCTTGTGTTTTTTTGTGCTCTTTGCTCACGACGCAGAGCACCTCTATCAAGCGAGTGTTTTATCCCTTTTACAGAATTCCAAGCCCGTTCAATTATACTAGGTTTTTGTTTAATTTTGGCCACAGCCCACCTCTTTTTATTATAAATATGCTACTATAAATCTGCACTAAAGTCAATTTTAATTAATTTTTACAATAATCCCTTTTAACACAAAAAACAATACGCTTAAAATATTTTAACCAGATGTGCTTTTTTACTAATTTTAAAATTAATCTTTTAAAAGGGGCTATGTTAAACTTTATCTATTTGTTGCATTTTTTCTAGCTTAATCCACTGCGTTAATCCATAAATATCGTATACAGTTTGAAATATATGATAAATACACATTGGAATAAAAGACAAATCCCCTTGAACAACTAAAACAATCCATAAAATAGGCACAACAAAATCATTAACCAAAAACACAACTAAATTCCATTTACTTCTTCTTGCTAGCAAATAAACCGCAGGCAAAATCGTTATAAAACTTAGCCAATTAATAATTAATTGTGACGTGTTAAGTGCCTTTAACAAAAAATAAACCGCAGCGGATACCACAACACAGCACATAGCAAATATAAGCCACTCTGTTTTAGATAAGTTTTTTCTAACAATAACAATGTTGTCTTTTTTTTGCCTATTTGCAAGCCAATGAATTGTGCCATAAATATAAAGCGGCATCATAACAAGCAAATATACCAACGCCTCACCATAAAATTTTAACGTGTAACAAATAAATATATAAAAACAAAAATGAAAAATATCAATAAACTGTGTTATAACCTTGCCTTTTGCTTGAGTAAATACACAAAACAAAGCTAGCAATGTGTTAACAATAATATACCATTTAGAACAAAACAATATTCCTGAAACAATGCAAACAATTGCGCCAGTGCTTATAAGTATTAAGTCTAAAATATTATACCCTCTCCAGCTCTTCACTTATCTACCTCTGATTAACTATAAAATGTAGTGACAAAATATATTTGTATTAACAATAATAAAACCCTATATTAAAATTGATTGTATCACAAAAAAAACAAAAACAAAACTTTTGTAATATAAAGTACATAAAATAATTTTTTGTTTTACAAATTGCAAACGCATTTTATTACAATAAAATACGCTTATTTGTTTTTCTAATTATTGATTTTTAATTTTATAAAATAAATATTAAAATTACTGTAAATGCTTAATTTTTATATATTACTTCCAACTTTTTAAAAATACTACTTTGTGTGCTTTATCTATGTTTCTTGCCATCTCAAATACGTGGTAAATTTTTTTTCTTGCCATATGTACGTTTTAGGTTTATACTATAATTAATAAGAGGGGGACAATTTTGTGTCACAAATAAAAGATAGATATAATGATTATGGTAAATATAAACTTACAGCTTTAGAAGATTATAACAACGCTACTCAAAACAAATTAAAACCTGGCTTAACGCCAGTTTATGAAGATAACCTTGGCGAAGCATATTCTACCCTATATGTACAAAAAAATTCAAAGCCAGAAGCTCCGGGAGTTTTTCTTGATTCCGGTTACTCACCAGACGATCTTGTTGGATCAGGAAGTTACGAAATCTGCTTTAAAAACAATGGTGTTTTTTATTGTGTTACAGCAAGAATTCTTCACTCTTCTAATACACACACAGAAACATTCTCTGGATATTCTATAAAAGATGGTGAGGCAACCCCTGTTGATTTTACACCGGAAGAGGCTGAATCTTTATACAAAACATATCGCCCTGTGTTAAACAACATGTATAAACAACATAAAGAGAATCAAACAAAAAAAGACAGAAAAGATAAAATCCCTGTATTTAGTCAAAATTATAGACATGGAACAGATATAATTTTTAGAGGCAGCCCTAAGCAGCTTTTTCAATTTGTTAAGTTAGAAACTGAAGGAAGGATGGCTGTTGGCCTACCTATACACAAACAATCTTTTAATACTGTATCATTAAAATGCAACGATTTACAAACAACATCACTGCTTTTCAAACATCACGAAAGAGTTACAAGCACAGGTATGGAACAAAACTTTTTAGCGGCAGAATTTAGCTGTTATCGTTCAAACAACCCAGATGCTGTAATAACACTTTTAACAAATGCCACAAAGGATGATCTTTTTATATTTGCTGTTGTTGCATCACCAGAATTAAAAGGCAACCAAGACATTCAAGATGCCTTTTTTGAAAGGCTTGAAACATTGCATCTAAAAGAACAGGTTGTTGCTGGTCACAGCGGAAAAAATTTGTCTAAATCTCACGATGCAGAAACTAGTGCTCTTACAGAGTTTTTTGGATATTTTCAAAACACACAAGTGGTTCAAGACGAACATTATCACCAAGCAACACATCTAACTGAAAATGATGATATGCATTCAAAATACGAAGCTCTTTCTAAATATATTGAAGAAAGGTCTTACGAATCAAAAATAGAATCATCTAAATTCTCTTCGTTTGAAGTTACAGCCACTTTAAATAATGCTGAGACTCAGGACAATGGTGCTTCACAAGATGCAACAACCAAAGAAGAAACAATACTAAAACCTGCACCTCAAGATACAACTAATCAAGACGATGCACCTCAAGAATAATAAACTATAGCATTAAAAATTAAAAGCTAAGAGAAATAACTCTTAGCTTTTTTATTTTATTAATTTGATTATTTTTTAACGCTGTTAGCATTTTTAAACAATGCTTTTACATAAACAACATCAAAATTGATATAGCTTAAAATGTGTATTCATTTAGGCTTTAAACACTTTAATCACACTTGTTATTAAACTATGCCTTGCATTTTAATAACCAATGTTTAAGTCAACAAATAATAGTTTAAAATCATACTAAATATTTTTTAGGCAATAATATTAACAAACTTATTGATTGCTTTAATGTATTTTGATACAATATAATTACTAAGCAAGTTTAAGGAGTTTTTATGGCTAAAAAGAAAGGTGTTTTATCCACAATTTTAAAAATTGTTTTTGGTATTTTAGGTGTAATAGTTTTAATTGTTGTTGGTGGCTATTGCTACTTTAAATACGTGCTGGGATTTGACATTATAGATGTAACAAACAAGCTAAAATTAGTGTCTCAATCACCAGTAGAAAGTGAAATAGTAACAAATCCTTATCAAAATAAAGATGTGGAAGATATATTAAACACTATGTTTGGCACAAATGACTTTGTTTTAAAAGAAGGCGATGATTATAAGTTTGATTTAGAAGTTTTTGCCCAACAATCTTTACAAACAGATATTGAACTTACAGATAAACACCTTGCTAGTTTATTCTCCGCTTTTTTAAATTCTGCTGATCCTGCAAAAATTGGAATCGATAAAGCTGTTTTAGATAATATATTTTTAAGCCAAATAAAATTTTCTAATTTTGAGCAAGATTCAACATATACAAGTGCAGATATTAATTTTATATTTGGCCTATCTTTAGATCAAATTAAAGACGAATATACAAAAGACAATGCTCTTTTAAGTTTTGTTGCCAACGCATTTTTGCCAGATAAAGTGTATGTAAGTTCTACGTTTAATGTGCAAATACCAAAAGATGATTTTAGAAGCTATACAATAACAAGAAAGTCTTTTGCTATTAACAATCTAAATCAAGAAGATACAAATAGAGTTTTAGAGATTTTAACACTAGTTTTGGGTGAAGAAAATACAAATAATTTTGTTGACTCTATAAACACAACATTTTGTGATGCCCTATTTGGCGGAAACGGAAAAACCGGCATGATAGAATATATTCAAGGTGCAACAAATATAGAATTTACAAAAGATATTGACGAAATAAAAATTTTTATAAAAAAAGTTTAAAAAAGTTTAAATTTATTATTGACAATAAATATTGTTTTTGTTATCATAATAGGGCTTTATGGATATGGGGGTATAGCTCAGTTTGGCTAGAGCGCCTGCCTTGCACGCAGGAGGTCGTCGGTTCGAGCCCGACTATCTCCACCACCAAAGCCTTTATTGTGATAACCGGTAACAATAAAGTCTTTTTTAATATATAGGATTGTAGCTCAGCCGGTTAGAGCACCACCCTGATAAGGTGG